>CAYOGX010000028.1:3825-13443 GCA_964403235.1 uncultured Planctomycetales bacterium
GTCGTCCATTGACCATGCCACACGAGCGCCACGATTTCTTGGATGCGCCACCGTCAAGTCGGGGGGCGCTCGGAGATTGAAGCGGTTGGCGAACCGCGTTAGACTGACGTGCACGCCTGTGGGGAGCCGAGCGCGGCGGGACGAGGGATTCATCGTTGCCGGATCATCCGGACAGACTCGACGCGGACGACGCCCTGTTGTTCGTGATCGACATACAGGCCAAGCTGCTGCCGGCGATCCACGAGGCCGACGCGGTCGTTGACGCCTGCCGGCTGATGATCCGGGCCGCCGGCGTGTTCGACATGCCGATCGTGCTGACCGAGCAGTACCGCAAGGGTCTGGGCCCGACCGTGCCGGGCATCGCGGAGCTGCTGGAACCGGTCGGCGTCCAGCCGATCGACAAGGTGCTGTTCAGCGGGTACACGCCCGAGGTCCGCGACGCGCTCCAGGCCGCCGGGCGAAGCCGGATCGTCGTGATCGGCATCGAGTCGCACGTCTGCGTGCAGCAGACGGTGCTCGATCTGCTCCGCGTCGACTACAAGGTGTGGGTGTGTGCCGATGCCGTGGGGTCGCGCCGGCCGATCGATCGCGAGATGGCCCTGCACCGCATGCGCCAGGCCGGCGCGCTCGTGACGACCGCGGAAAGCGCCATCTTCGAGCTGACCCGACAGGCCGGCACGGACCGATTCAAGCAGATTCTGGAGATCGTCAAGTAACCGAGCCAGACCCCGCACGTCGAGCAGGTGACGCCATGACCCGAGACGCCGAACCGTCTGAGCCGCTGGACGAGAAGGATCTGCCGCTCGAACAGGATCTCCGGGACGACGATCAGGCGGAGATGGTCCGCTGCCCGCACTGCGACAAGTTCATCTACGAGGAAACGCTCAAGTGCCCGCACTGCGAAGAATGGATCATCGATCGGGCAGCCAGTGAGGTCGGGCGGAGCAAGTGGTTCTGGCCGATCGTCATTGCCATCGGCGCGGCGATGATCCTGGTCACCTTGATCGCCAAGAGCATCCTGTGATCGCCGAGGGCGGTCTTGGCTGTTGGCGTGCGTTTGGCGTTTCGTTCTCGCTTGGGAGATGAATGGATGGCGTTTCCGACGCACCGCATGCGACGACTGCGGGCCACACCGACGCTGAGGCGAATGGTCCGCCAGACGCAACTGTCGAAGGACGATCTGATCCTGCCCCTGTTCGTGCGCCCGGGCCGGGGCGTCCGTCAAGACATCGCCTCGATGCCGGGCCAATACCAGATGTCCGTGGACGTGCTGGCCGACGAGTGCGTCGATGTCGAGTCGTTGGGGATTCCGGCCGTCCTCCTGTTCGGCATCCCCGAGAAGAAGGACGCCGTCGGCAGCAGCTCATGGGGTGACGAGGGCGTCGTCCAACAGGCCATCCGCGCGGTCAAGAAGCGCTGCGAGCAACTGGTCGTGATCACCGACGTGTGCCTATGCGAGTACACGGACCACGGCCACTGCGGCGTGATCGCCGAGCGGCGCGACGGCGTGAGGGACGTGGACAACGACGCGACGTTGAAGCTGTTGGCCCGCCAGGCCGTCAGCCATGCCCAGGCCGGTGCAGACATCGTCGCGCCGAGCGACATGATGGACGGCCGGATCGCCGCGGTCCGCGCGGGCCTCGACGAGGCCGGCCTGACGGACGTCCCGATCATGGCCTATGCCGCCAAGTATGCCAGCGGCTACTACGGTCCGTTCCGCGACGCGGCCGAGAGCCCCCCCAAGTTCGGGGACCGCCGCACCTACCAGATGGACCCCGCCAACGCCGACGAGGCCCTCCGCGAGGTCGAGCTGGACGTGGCCGAGGGCGCCGACATCGTGATGGTCAAGCCGGCCGTCAATTACCTCGATGTTCTGTGGCGGGTCAAGCAGCGCTTCGCCATGCCGACGGCCGCCTACCACGTCAGCGGCGAGTTCGCCATGCTCGAGGCCGCCGCCGCCAACGGCTGGCTCGACCGAAAGACCTGCGCCATCGAGACGACCACCGCCATCAAGCGCGCCGGCGCCGACCTGATCCTGACCTATTACGCCAAAGACCTCGCCCGCTGGATCGACGAGGGGATCTGACGAGAGCGTAACGGCCCCCCCGATGGGGTGGCACGGTCAAGAAACGCCGAGGCACGAGGCGTTGCCTGGCCGTGTGCGCGCGTATGGTGCTCATGGATTGGGTGGTGTTGCGTCCATCGGAAGGACGACGTCGTCGTGCCCGTCATACCACCTGGCGCTGGACCAAGCCCAATCGGTCGGGTGCTTCGCCAGGCCGCGTCGCACTGGGTTGTTGTGCATGTACTCGACGGATTGCCAGGCGATCGCAGCATTTGTCAGGTTGCGATCGCAGCCACCCCCAGGTTGCCAGAAGTGGTAGATTGCTCGGGCGCTGCGTCGGTTCACTCGCAGCTTTTCAAGCCAGGCGGCGTGATGGGTCCTCAAGTAGTCAATCGCTCGGCACGCCACTGGCTGTTTGATCGCTTGCAGAATGGCCGCCATACGATACTCGGCTGGTTGAGGCAACAACAGGAGATGGACGTGCTCCGGCATGATGACGAACGCCCACATTTCAAGACTGTGCTTTGTCCTGGCGCGATCGAGCGCCTCGATGAACCACTGGCGCGTCCGGTCACGACCCAAGAGCGGCAGCCCTTTGTAGCATGAGAAGGTCAGTTCATGGGCGTGTCCGGGGTCGTTGATGCTGTAACGTCGTTTTCGGATCGTCCCGTCTGCTTGGCGCATGGCAATACGATACCCGGTACTGCCGGCGAAACACACGGCCAAGCGATGCCTCCTGCGTCAGCATCGCTTGACCGTGCCACCCGGATGACCCGATGCTCGCCTATTTCTTGACGGCTCGCAGGCCTGGCGTCTTGCCGGCGTCGATCGCCTTCCAGAATTGGTCGCCGACCTGTTGGTAGATGCCCTGGATGCCGGCGGGGTCTTCGGGGTTGTAGTCGATCCAGACGTTGGGCTTGGGACGCTCGCCGGGGGTGGTGATGAGCTCGGCGTACTTGCGGAGAACGGCGGCGACGGGGCGGTCGGTACCGTCGGGGTTGATGATGCCGAAGTCGCTGTTCTCGCCGACGCGAAAGCCGCCCGGATACCACCAACAAACCGCACCGTTTGCGCCGCTCTGGTGGACCATCTTGAGAAAGTCGTCGTAGAACTTGGCCTCGAACGCGAGGCTGGCGGGGTTGGTGGCCATCTTGTTGCTGTCCCAACTGCTCACGCCGTACTCGGCCCACATGACCGGCTTAGTCGGGTCGACCGCCCGGGCGTAGGCGACGGTGAACAGCCCGGGCCTGACGCGCTGCCAGTCGCCGATCCGGCCGTAGCCCTCCGGCTCGAACAGGTCGACGGCGTTTCGGAGGCTGCGGAAATCGAACGGCATACGGTGGGCCTGGTCGAACGTCGGGTCGCCGGCGACGGTCATTCGGAAGCTGACCAGGTGGTGCTTGTCGACGGTGCGGACCAGCCGGCGGGCCTCGGCATAGTACTTGTGCGCCAGCTCGTCGATGAACCTGCGGTAATCGCAGACCATCTTGCGCCACGGCCCGTCGCCGCCGCAGTGCTTGTCGAGCGGGTTGGTGAGGAACCCCTGCTGGTTCCGCGGGGCCTTGAACCCCCAGGCCCGCTCGGCCAAGTCGATGGCGCCGTAGCGCCGCTGGACCCACTCGCCCCATTGCTTGTCCCACCGGGCCCGCTGGGCCTGGTTGCCGACGAAGGGCTCCCAGGCCAGGTCATAGGCGAAGACGGTGTCGTTCTCCGCCAGGCGGTTCTCGACGATCATCTGGCGCATCTTGTCCCACTCGAAGTCCATCGGCGTACCCGGCCGGAGCGACAGGTTGACCTTGATCCCGTACTTGTCGCAACGACGCAGGAGGTCGATCAGGTTCCGGCCGGCGTGGGATCGGTGGTGGAGAAACTCGCTGACCATGTTCATGCCGAGCGCCTTGATGCGGGCCAGCTCGCGGTCGAAGATTTCCGGATCGTAGGCTCGCTTGCCGAGGTACTGCTCGAAGTAGTCGCCGTCCTCGATGCCGATGCCGCTCGAGGGCATGTGGTTGACGCCGAAGGGCACCCATTTCTTGTCGGCCAGGTAGAAGTCGCCGTTGCGGGCGGTGACGAACTGCGGGTTGGGCTTGGGCTGCCAGACGCCCAGCTCGTGCCGGACGCGGTCGACGATCCGCCCCTCGCGGGTCAGCTCGACGACGACGGTATACCCGTCGGGGTTGAGCCGGTCGGGTCCCCAGGTGCAGTCGAAGACGGCCGGCGGTCCGCCCGCGCGGACGGTTCCGGCGAAGACCTGTGCGAAGGCCTCGGCCCCGCCGGCCAGGACGCGGACCCGCACGCCGATCGCCCGTTGGCCCTCGCGCCGACAGTTGACCACCCGAGCGCCCAGACGGATCGATTCGCGCTGGAAGACCGTGTAGAACTCGCTGCCGCCCTCCAGCAGGAACACGCCATCGATGACGCGTTCGGTAACGCCCGCGAGCGCCGCCACCGTCCGCGGGGCCTTGAGGAACGACACGTCATCGACGCCGACAGCGGCCCAGACGTTGGCGCGGCCGTCCTGGGGCTGATTGACCATGACCGACAGGGCGGGGCCCCGAAAATCGCCGGACGGGCTGACGGCCTCGGCCACGGTAATCATCCGCCAGTCTCGGCCCTTGTCGAAGCCGGTGCCCTGCGGCCGCTGGTGTGGGCAACGAAGCATCCTGGGCAGCGGTAGGCTCCGCGTGGCGACGAGCGCTTGCATCGGATTGGGACGGACCGCGCCGACGTCGTTCGCCCGGTAGTACTTGTACGAGGGCCACAGCAGGTCGGTGGCGGCGAACTCGGGCGGGCCCGACTCGGCGATATCGCCCAGCGAATCGACGGCCATGCCGATCTGGTCGACCCAGAACTCGTGTGCCCCGCCCATGTGGCCGGTGTGGGTGAAGGCCAGTCCGAAGCCGATCCGTCCGACGTTCTCGGGCTTGAACCGGTCGCCGGGCCCACCGCGGCCCTTGGAGGGGCTGTCACGCCAATACGGAAAGCTGTCGGGCGTGAGCACGTAGTATCGCCACTGGGTGGTCAGCGGGATCGTGCCGATCCACCGGCTACCGTCGCGCTCGTTCCACTCGACGGCCAGGCTGCGGGTCCCCGGTCCGCCGCGGGCCCGGAAACACGTCAGGGCGTGCTTGACCGGCACCGCGCCGGTCGGCAGGGCGGGGCTGTAAATCGTCTCCCAACCGCTCAGATTCGCGATCTTGACGTGCATACACCGGCGCGAGCCGTCCGCGCCGCCGTTGACGATCGTGTACGTCGTCGGGCTCTTTGGATCGTCGCTCGAGCGCGTCCATGCGGTCAGATCGCCGGTCTCGAAGTCGAGCAGCATCTTCGAGGTCGGGGTCTTGTCGAGCTCGGCGCGGGTCTGACTGGCCGTCATCCAGCGATCGGCCACGCGGCGGACCGGGTCACTAAACAGCGGCGTGCCGAGCGCCATCAGATTGCCGCCGTTACGGAGGTAGCGACTGAGCGTCTCGGCCGATTCGACCGGCAGCCCACCCGCGCCGGTGACGATCAGGAGATCAAACCGGTCGGGCGAGACCACGTAGGGGTTCAAAAACGCCTGCGAATCGAGCCGCGTGACCGCGTAGCCCCCGGCGCGGAGGGCGGAGTCGAGCGCGTCGATGACAGAAAGCTGTTGGCCCGGCCAGTCTCCGGCCAGCAGGGCGACGTTGCCCTTGGCGCCGCGTTTGTGGGCCAGCTTGGCGAGCACCTTGGGCGCCTCGGTTTCGGCCTGCTTGCGGCGGGACAGCGTCTCGCGACTGATCCACACGATGGGTTTGCTGGCGACGATGGGCACGACGGGCCTACGCCAATCGGTGCCCAACCAGACGTACGCCTTCAGGCGGGTCGCTTGACCGCGAGACGGAAGGCCGAACACGAACCTGTGTCTGCCCCGGCCCCGGACCATCCGGCGATGAGCGCGGAGCACCTCGGGTCCGGTGCCTTTGAGCTCACAATTGAGCTGCGTCGGCTTGCGTCCGGGCGGAAGCGTGCAGGAGACGATCACCTCCAGCTCGCCGCCCTCGACCACCTCGTCCGAGACCGAATCGATCCGGCAGACGACCGGCGGGGCGACGGGGGCCTTTGGCCTCGGGGGCGACGGGGCCCGGGGCGGCGGGCAGCCGACGAGCCCCGTCAATGCGACCGCCACGGCCACAGCCATCCAACGGGTGGGGATGCTACCTCCACTACGACTCAAGGCGTCGTTCGGCATCACGGATGGCTCCGCCATGGGGTTGATGGGCTCGTGCGACACGGGTTGTCGACCTGCGGGCCAATGCGCCTGATCAGCACACGTTCGGTCGACCACTCTAGAGGGCGGCTACCGAGTGTCAAGGGCACACCGTCGGGGTCGTGGACACGGCGGCGTGGAACTGGGATAATCATGAAACGAGTTTCGGCGGGGTGGGCGAAGTCGCCAACGTTGGGGGCGTTCGATCAATCCAGGACGGTTTTCAAGGACGGACCGGCACGGATGAGCGGCAACGATCCACGACCGATCGGGATGTTCGACAGCGGGCTCGGGGGGCTGACGGTGGTGGCGGAGCTCCGCCGGCAGTTGCCGGGCGAGGACATCATCTACTTCGGCGACACCGCGCGCGTGCCCTACGGCACCAAGAGCGCCGAGACAGTGATGCGGTTCGCGCGGGAGGACTGCTCGTTCTTGCTTCGGTTCGATCCGAAAATGATCGTGGTGGCGTGCAACACGGCCTCGGCCCACGCGATGCCGGCGTTGACGGAGTGGCTGAGCATACCGGCCTGCGGTGTGGTCGAGCCGGGTGCGGCCGCGGCCGTAGCCGGCGCGCAAGGCCGGACGGTGGCCGTCATCGCCACCGAGGGCACGATCGCGTCCGACGCCTATCGCCGGGCCATCCAGGCCCGCCAGCCGGATCTGCCCGTGGTTCAAAAGGGCTGTCCGCTGTTGGTGCCCCTGGTCGAAGAGGGTCGATCATGCGACGACCCGGTCGTTCAGACGGTGCTGGCCGAGTACCTCGAGCCGTTGCGGGCCCTGTCACCGTCGGTCGTCGTCTTGGGCTGCACGCACTACCCGATGCTCAAGCCGGGCATCGCGTCGGTGTTCGGGCCCGAGACACTGCTGGTGGACTCGGCCGAGCAGACGGCCACGCACGTCACCCGGACGCTCGAAACGCTGAACGGTTTGAGCGGGCGGACGTCGAATGGTACGTTCAAGTGTTACCTCAGTGACAACCCCCATCGTTTTCAGACGGTGGGATCGCGGTTCTTGGGCCAGCCCATCACGGATGTGGTCTGGGTCTCGCCGGAGCTGTTCTTTGCGGATTCGTCTGAGGCCATTTCGAGCAGCGCTCAGCGGTAGCGCGGTCGCGCTGGGCGTAGCGGCGCTGATGACGACCGGCTCGGCCGGTTGTAACAAGAGCCAGGCCGACATCGATGCGTCCATCAACACCACCCTCCGGGAGATGATGATCAAGCGAACGCCACAGCAGCGCGCGATCGAGGCCCTTCAGACCGAGAACGCCGATGAGCGGCGTAAGGCGTTGCGGGACGTGCTCAGGGACAAGCAGGCCACGGCCGAATGGGCCGTCAAGGTCTTCGCCAGCGTCGCCAAGACCGACCCCGATCCGCAGGTGCGTTGCATCGCGATCAAGGGCCTGAAGAAATCGGCCGACGAGCGGGTCACCGAACCCCTGCTGATGATCTTGAACTACAAGGAGTACCCACAGAAGGTGGTGCCCCCGCCGCCGGAGGTCCGCTGGGACGCCACCGAGGTGATCAGCTACATGTCCGACTTCGGGGGGATCCCCGGTGAGCATTGGGACTGGGCGCAGCGGACGCTCGTCAGGCTGGTGACGGACGAGCGCGACCGCAACGTTCGGATCGAGGCCGCCCAGGGGCTGGGCAACTTCCCGCACCGGAGCGCACTCGACGCCCTGATCCGAGCGCTGGAGGACCGGGACTTCGCCGTGCGGGACGCAGCGGAGAAATCGCTCCAGAGGCTGACCGGCGAACACCACGACTACGACGCCGACGCCTGGCGGGAATGGCTGGCCAAGACCCAGCAGCCCTTCATCGCGCTGGACGAGGAGGAAGCGTTCTTCCAAGAGGTGCCGTCCGCAGAACCCGCCAAGAAGAACCTGTGGCAACGAACCATGGAAGGTACCCGGGAGCTGTTCATGATGTGGCAGGGCGAGGCCAAGGAGTCATCCAAGTGAGGCATCAGCGTGCTCGCATTGGTCTATGACGACAAACTGGCCCTGCGGAAGAACGCTCCCGACCCGACCCCGCCGAAGGGCGAGGCCCTGATCAAGGTCTCCTACGCCGGCGTCTGTCGAACCGACATCGAGATCACGCGCGGCTACATGGGGTTTACCGGCGTGCTGGGCCACGAGTTCGTCGGCACCGTCGTCAGCGGGTCCCGCCGGTGGGAGGGCAAGCGCGTCGTCGGTGAGATCAACTGCGTCTGCGAACGCTGCGACATGTGTCGCAGCGGCATGTCCAACCACTGCCGGCATCGGACGGTCATGGGTATCCAAGGCCGCGACGGGTGTTTCGCCGAGTTCGTCGTCCTACCCGAGCGGAACCTGCACGAGGTCCCCGACGCCGTCGGCGACGAGGAGGCCGTCTTCGTCGAGCCGCTGGCGGCTGCGCTTCAGGTCACCAAACAGGTCAACATCGAGCAGCGGATGCGCGTGGCCGTCCTGGGCAGCGGGCGACTGGGACTGTTGGTCGCCCAGGTGCTCGCCCAGGCGGGCTGTCGGCTGATCGTGGTGGGTCGCAACCCCCACACGCTGAGTTTCTGCGAGAAGAAGGGCATCCAAACCGTGCCCGTGGACGAGCTCGTGCCGAAGAAGGATCACGACGTGGTGGTCGAGTGCACGGGCGACCCGGCGGGTCTTGAGCTGGCCATGCAGGTCGCCCGGCCGGGAGGCAGGATCGTGCTCAAGAGCACCTACGCCGCCAACGGCAGGATCTACCTGACCCCGCTGGTCGTCGACGAGATCAGGCTCCAGGGCAGTCGATGTGGGCCGTTCGCCGACGCGATCGCCGCACTGGCCCGCAAGCAGATCGACGTGCTGAGCATGGTCGGCCGAGCCCTGCCGCTGACCAAAGGCCTCGAGGCCGTGCAACTGGCAGAGGACCCCAACGTCATCAAGGTCCTGCTGCGGGTGGCCGGTTGAATCGGACGCCGTGCAAGCACCCAGTTGGACCAACGCGTCCCAACCAGAGCCGCGACAGCGAACCGGGTATGAAAGGTGGTGCTTATGTGCAACACGTCTCTCGCTTCGTGTGTCGTCATGATCGTCTCGGCCATCGCTGGGCCAACCGCCGCCGCGGCCGAGCGGCACCGCCGGCTGCCCGTGCGCGCGTATCGCGACAAGATGCAGGCGGGCTGGATCGGCCAGATGGTCGGCGTCGGATGGGGCGGGCCGACGGAGTTCCGCTACAAGGGCCAGATCATCCCCAAAGGCAAGATGCCCACGTGGCGCCCGCGACTGGTCAACCAGTTCCGGCAGGATGACATCTACGTCGAGATGACGTTCCTGCGGTCAATGGAGCTGCACGGGCAGGACGTC
>CAYOGX010000029.1:0-13285 GCA_964403235.1 uncultured Planctomycetales bacterium
CCTCGAGCAAGAGGCCAACCGCTAACGCCCTTTCGAAACCCAGGCGCGGATTCACGTCCGATAAGCGTTGCCTTCCGTCGTTCATGACGCGGTTTCCCCCGAAAACCGAAGGGGCGCTGTGGAAATCGGCCTGCCGTGGGGCCTAGTATCTGATGAGCACCGGGCATTTTCGCCATTGATCGGTGTTGTGCTGTGCCGACCGCTGGGATCGGCACGCTAGGTGGGGGAACATCACATGACCGTCGTCGAAGGCATGCAACCAATTCAAAGGCGTGGGCTGGCCTTTCTCCTGACCATCTACGGCATCCTGATCGCCGCGCTGTTGGGTTGTCTGATCGTTGGATAGCCCGGCGGAAAGCGGCGCTGCCATACCGTCCTTCTGGTCTCTGGACTTTCCCCTGTCCCATTGGGATCTGATCTGGTTCACCCGGGCCTGATAGTCGTGCGCGGCGAGCCGGTGTTCCCGTCCCAGCGTGGCGCTACCAGAAGTGCCAGTAGACGGCGAGCCAGACAAACGCGTACAGGGCGAACCACAGTTTGAGACTGTGATACCACCGACGGTGAGCGCCCTCGTCGTAGCGGACCAGCGCGGCCGGCCGCCACAGGAACGGCTCGGACTGCTCGTGTCTCGGCGGATCGGTGCAGAGACTGACGATGACGATGCCGATCATCGTGATTGCCTGGGCCACCCCGGCTACGTAGAGCCAGTGCAGCTCGACCTCGACAGCCGCCAGTCCCAGTGCGAGCGACACCGTGATGACCAGCCCACCGACCAGGCCGAACAGGCCGCCCTCGTAGCTGGTGCGTCGCCACAGGACACCCAGCAGGATGACCGAGATGAAGGGCGTAGCCACGTAGGTGACACCGGTCTGGAAGTAGAGAAAGATCCCACCGAACCGCTCGACCAGAGGGGCGACCAGACAGGCAGCCACCAGCGCGACGCCGGAGGCCAGCTTGCCCACCAGGACAGTCTGCCGATCGTCTGCGTGCTTGTTCATCAGCCTCTTGTAGACATCCAGGGAGAAGATCGTAGCGGTCGCGTTGGCCAATGCGCTGATCGTCGACATGACGGCCGCCAGGAATCCCGCCAGGACGACCCCGCGAAGTCCCCATCCCGGCGAGAAGGTCTTGAGCGCGAACGGGAACGCCTGGTCGCCGTGCGTCAGCGGCTCGGCCGCGTGCATATGATGAACCCAGTGGTAGACGATGAAACCCAGGAAGCACGTCACCAACGGACGGAACATGTTGATGAACCCGGCGAAGATGATGCCCATGACCCCGTCCCAGGTCGACCGGGCCGCGAGCACCCGCTGGATCATCACCTGGTTGGTCGACTGGTAGAACAGAAACACGCCCAGCGTCCCGCAGATCAGCCCGGCGAACGGCGCGAGGTCATCGCCGGGTGGACGGTAGAGGTGAAACCGTTCGGGGCTGGCGGCCGCCATCGCGGACCATCCGCCGGGGATCTGGTTCAGCGCGATGAAGAACAGCAGGATCCCGCCGCCCAAGAGCATCACGCACTGCACCGCGTCGGTCCACATGACCGACTTGAAGCCGCCCTTGATCGTATAGACGCCGACGGCCAGGGCCGTGGTCCACAGCACGACGTGGAAGTTCCATCCGGTCAGCTTGTGGAAGACCAGGCTCCCGCCGTACAACACCGGCACGAGGAAGACGAACACGTACGTGAACAACATGACCCAACTGTAGATGTCTCCGCACAGCGGGCCGAACCGTCGGGACAGGAACTCCGGCACCGTCGTGATCTTGTTCTTGAGATACAAGGGGATGAAGAACACGATCACCAGGCTGTAGACGGGCAGGGACCACCATTCCCAGTTGGCCACGCCCATGCCGTTCTGGTAGGCGGCCCCGACCGTCCCGACGATCTGTTCGCTCGAGACGCTCGTCGACACGAAGGCCGCCCCGACCAGCCACCACGGCATCTTGCCCGAAGCCAAAAAGTACCCCCTGGCCGTCTTCTCGACGCTCCTCGACGCCCACAACCCCACCCCCACGGCACCCAGGACGGTGCCGACGATGATGAGGACGTCGACGGTGCTCAGCGCGAATTCGTTCATGGATCATTCAGGCGCCGATCACGGCAGCACACGGGTGGTCAGGCCTCGTTGGTAGGCGTCCAGGCGGCGGAACCCCTCGGCGAACGTGCATCCGGCGGCCATGCCGCGGAACCGACCCTGGGTCTCGATCATCTCGAGCAGGTCGGTGTTGGCCAGCTCCTTCATGGGTTTGACCTGGCTCTGGTGGCAGGCCAGCATCTTTGTCTTGGTCTCGATGACGTCGGTGATGTCCACGTATTCGGTCGGCAGGAACCCGATCCCGCCGACGTTGTCCATGTAGTAGACCTGAGCCTGGCCGAACCGGCAGGCGGGTCGGGTCTGGCCCGGAATGTGCGGCAGGCCCTTCTGGAAATAGGAGTCGAACACGAGCTGGGAAACATACCGATGGTCGGGGTGGTAGTCGGTGGGGCTGTGCGTAAGGATCACGTCGGGGTCGGCCTGGCGCATGAGGTCGATCATGATGCGGCGTTGATCCTCGTTGGGAAACACCAACTCGTCCGTGACGGCGGCCCAGAGCAGCCGCGCGCCGATGATGGCGGCCGACGCCTCGGCCTCGCGTTTCCGCGTGGCCGCCAGCTCATCGGGCGGGATCACCAGATCGCCCATGTTCCCTGAGGTGAACACCGCCATGGTGACCGGATGCCCTTGGGCGGCGTAGCGTACGAGCGTTCCGGCGCAGTTGATCTCGAGGTCGTCGGGGTGTGCGCCAATCGCCAGAACATTCATCGAGACGGGCCTCCCGGACCGTTTTTGTGCCACTGACGGACCGGCATGTCACTGGCGCCTTCGGGTGCCATGGGCAAGGGTCAACCCGCAAGGGTTGGACCTTGCCCGTGCGGACGGTTGAACTAACGCCGGCACGGGCAAACTTCGCCCGTTCCTCGCGAAGCCTACCCATGCCACCCAGGAGAGACGACCGTGCGCAACCGGCTACAGCACGCGATACTTGTTGTATACCTCGCGCAAGGTCTTGCCCTCTTTCAGCTCCTCGCGCGTGACGTTCTCCTTGCCGACTTTCTCCATGGCGCGCTCGAGGACCTCGTCCTCCACGCTCTTGGGCACGGCGACCACGCCGTCGAAGTCGGCGAAAATCAGGTCGCCCGAGTGGACGAGGACCTCGCCACACCGGATCGGGACGTCATAGGCCACGACGTACCCCCGCCCCATGCTGTCCAGCGGACCGATGCCCTGATAGAAGACCGGGAACCCCATCTTCATGATCATCTTGCAGTCGCGAATCATGGCATCGCAGATGCAACCAACCGCACCGCGGGCCATCGACGCGGTCGTCATCAACTCGCCCCAAGGCGCGACCACGCCGCTGTAGTCGGTCGAGTGCACCACGACGTCGCCCGGCTTGAGGGCATCGATCGCGTCGATCTCGTTGCCGTAGGGGTCTTCCTTGATGACGTGGTCTATCTGCATCCAGCGGAGCGTCCGTGCGCGTCCGACGATGGTGCAGTTGTCCGGGTCGAGCGGCCGCAGACGATAATGCATCGCCTGATCGCGATGTCCCACCGCGTCCAGGATGTCGGACACGACGGCCACGTAGACGTTCTGGCGGATCCAGGCGAACCGTTCCTCGTCGTTGGCGAATGTGGTCATAGTTACCTCGCGCTACACGGTGGGTCTTGGGGTTCTCACAGTAGGGCCGGTTGTGCCGGCCGGTTCTTGTCGTGCCAGATGGCGGCCGGCACGGCCGGCCCTACCGGCGGTTGACGCGGAACTTCTCGACGGCCTTCTCGTCGATCTCGACGCCCAGTCCCGGGCCCTGGGGAACGGCGATCGTGCCGTCGGTGTCCATCTGAACCGGGTTGCGGATGATCTCCCGCAACATGGGGCTGTCCGAGACGTTATACTCCAGAAACAGGCTGCGGACCAGACAGGCGTTGACGTGCAGGGCGGCCGACGTCAGCAGATCCGTCAGCCAGGCGTGCGGACAGATGTCGACGCCCGCACGTTGGGCCTCCCAGAGGATCTTGCGGGCCTGCGACACCCCCCCACACCGGCTGAGGTCCGGCTGAATCACGTCCACCTTGCCGCGCTCGATCAGCTCGTGGAACCCCCAGGCCGTCGCCTCCTGCTCGCCCGCGGCCAATCGCGTCTTGACGCCCGCCTCCTTGACCCGGGCGTACCCCTCGTAGCACTCGGGGTGCAGGAAATCCTCCAGCCAATACACGTCGTACGGCTCGAGCCGGCGAAGCAGCTCGACGGCATCGTACGGACTGCGGTTGACCACCCACCCCGCGTCGACCATCAGCTCGACGTCGGCGCCGATCGCCTCCCGCGCCGCCGCCACCAGCGCGACGTCACGCTTGCGGTCGGTCCCGAACACGCCCCACCCGAACTTGATGGCCGTGAACCCGCGCTCCAGGTAGAACGCGCACGCCTTCTTCATGTCGTCCGGCGTGGGCCTGAACAGCGTCGACGCGTACGCGCGGATCCGATCCCGGTAGGCGCCGCCGAGCACCTTATGCAGCGGGCGACCGATCGCCTTGCCGATGATGTCGTGACAGGCGATGTCGAACCCCGACAGCACCTGGATCGCCACGCCACGACGCCCGTAATAGATGCTGCCGCGGTAGACCTTGTCCCACAGCCGCTCGACCTCGAACGGATCCTCGCCGATGACGAGCGACCGCAACCCCTCGAACATCCCCGACCCGCTGTCCGGCGCGTCGACGGCGGCGGCGCCGACGTGCGGCGCCGTCTCAACGTCGGACCAGCCCACGATGCCCTCGTCCGTCGTCACCTTGATCAACAGACAATGCCTGACGCCGTGGGCCTCCTCGCTGCCGTCCGGGACGCTGTAGGCGTAGGGCGATTCCAGGATGATCGGCTCGACGTCGGTGATCTTCATTCGTCTTCTCCAAACACCTGGACCCCCTATGAGCTCTCAGACCGATGTCGAATGCCCAGCAACCCAAGCGCGTCGCGGTGAATGATCTGGTCGATCACGTCTTGCGGTATCTCCGGCAGCCCGCTGTTGCCGAGGATGGCATTGACGTTGCGGAATCCCGTAATGGAATCCGCCGTCGTGGTCGCGGGATAGTCTGACCCGAACAGGACCTTGGCCTCGGCCCCATATTCCACCAGCAGTCGCATCGCGTTGTAGAACTGCCACGGGCGGTAGTATAGGGCGGACACGTCCGCGAATAGGTTGGGGCTCTTGCGAATGGCCGCGATCGTCTCGCCCTCCCACGGATGCCCCAGATGCGGCAGGACGATCTTCAAGTCGGGGAAGTCGACGGCCACCTGATCCATGTGCGCCGGCCGGGCATAGTCCAACGGCACGCCGCTGCTGAACGTCGTGGCCATGTGGATCATGACCGGTAGCCCGTGACGTTCACAGTAGCGGTAGATGTCGCGGTATCGCTCGTCCAGGGGATGGACCCCTTGATAGATCGGCCCGAGCTTGACGCCCTGGCATCCGAGGTCCTGATGACAGCGCTCCAGTTCGGCCAGATAACCGTCCTGACCGGGATCCGGCGAGCCGAAGAAAATCAGCTTGTCGGCGTGTTGTCCGACATGCTCAGCCACGGCGTCGTTTGACACGTGCCAGCCGGTGGCGGCTGCGTTCAGTCCGAACACGACGGCCACGTCGGCGGCGGCCATCGCGTCGAGGTGTTCCTGCGGCGTGAAGCGCCAGTGCGCCGGATCGATGCCGCACCGTTCGAGGTCCCGCAGGACACGGGCGTCCAGGACGGTGTCCGCGTGCAGGAAATGGGTGTGGACGTCAACGATCATGTCAGTCGCTCTCAGGGCGGACCAAGACGCCGTTCTCACGAGCGCATGGCCATCAAGAGCGAGCAAGGATACGACGCGCAACCGACCGTATCAAGGAGAAGCACGTGAAATCCGCCTGACGCACAGTGGTAGGGTCCGCCGTGCGGACCACCCGCCTGCTCGGGCGCTATGGCTGTGCCTGCGGGGCTCCCGCCGGTTTGGAAGAACGCGCGGACCATCCATTCGCGCTTGGGCACCGGCTTGAAGCGGTGTGGCGTGTTCCCGCCAGGGAGTGCAAGCCCTTGGGACCGTTCTCGTGGTCGCCTTGGCCGGCCCCACGTGACGACGAGCCTACGTCAGCCGCCGAACAACAACCCCCAGTCCGAGCGCCAACAGGGCCGCCGCTGCGAACGGCTCGATGCCACCGCCGCCGCACTTGCACGTGGCCTTGACCAGGTAGTCCCCGTCCATCGTCACGTAGACCACCTCGTTGGTGTCGCTGACGATCTGATAGAGGGGGTCGTCCGACTCGTTCGGCCCCTTGATCGTCCACTTCTTGAAGGTCTTGTTGCCGCAAGGCAAGACGGCGTCCAGGACAACGGGCGTCCCGTTCGTGTATCGACGCTTCTCTCCGCCGTCGGGGTGAGCCAGGTTCGGTTCGAGATTGAGATCGCAGCAGTCCTTCATCTTGACGGTGAGCGTCCGCGAAACGCTGCTGAACACGCCCACGCGCACCTCAAAATCGCCGGCGCCAATCTCCGCTGGAAAGCCATTGACGTACTCCAGGCCCGATGCGGCGGCGGCGGCGCACAGGCCACTCGTCTTGGTCGAATACCACAATAGAGGGTCAACGCCACCGCCCCAGTAAGCGCTCGACAGCTCTCCTTCCAGCAGCCATTTTCCGGACCAGGCGTACTTGTCGCCCGGCCAGATCGCGCCCTTGAGATACTTGCCATTGGGATCCCCTGGCGTGTTGGGGAAGTTGGGGTCGACGTCAAACTGGAAGAGGATCCAGAACCCCTCTCGCTCCATGGCCTCCATGTCGATGCCGTACCAGCTCGGATCGTCGTAGGCAGGGATACGGTTGCCCGACTCGGGCGGCTCGAGCCAGGTGGTGTCGTTCGGATCGCTCGTGTTGGGGTCCTTGGAGCCCGGGGCCCGACACCCGTTGGGGTCGACCCAGACCCGTCTGAAGTTCCTCCCGACCTCCCCCTCTAACGCCACGATGTTCGCACAGTGCGTCCCCCATTGGTGCCCGGCCCAAGACCAACCGTGCCCGAAGGTGTCCCTATACTGCTGCTCACTCATGAAATTGGGATCATTGGGGAACTTGACCCATGGCGGAATCTTGTCATCGAGGTCTAGCCAGAAGATGAATCCATACCAGTTGCCGAAGTTCAGATGGTGGTATACACCGGCGTTGCCCCGGTCGAGCCTCGGATCGTTCGGGTCCGGCTGGCCGCCCGGGTACACCAACCTGGCGAGAATGTAGTGAGATGAGGATTCGTCGAAGTAGGTGGTGCTGGTGTTGGGATCAGAATCCTGGTCCTCGACCACGGCTCCCAGATACGTGTAGACCTGGGCAAGGGGATTCGGCACGGTGTAGATCCGCATCAAATTGAACCCGGTCTGAGTGGTTACGCACTCGACAGTGCCGTAGCCGCACAGCAACGGGTAAAAGGTCCAGTGCGGGTTATCCATGTCCCACGCGTTCGGGTCAAAGCCGGGATCGCCATAGTCGGGACCCCCTGCGTAGAAGTCGAACTCGTCGTTGGGGTCTTCCCAGTAGTGCCCGTCGCTGAAGTCATCGTACCAGTCTGCCACCCCCTCGCTGGGGACCATCAGACAGACCACGACCGCCACGCTCAGCGAGATCGCATGACCTACGTTCATCATCCCGTCCTCTTCACCATGTAGGGCCGGCGGTGCCGGTCCTACGCGGAGACTCTCCCCCCGACCAAGTTACGTCAGCCGCCGAACGGCCACGGCCAGTCCGAGCATCACCAGGACCATGCCGGCGAACGGTTCTATACCACCCCCGCCGCACTTGCACGTGGCCTTGACCAGGTAGTCCCCATCCATCGTCAGGTACACCACCTCGTTGGTGTCGGTGACGATCTGGTAGAGCGGATCGTCCGACAGGTTCGGCCCCTTGACCGTCCATTTCTTGAAGGTCTTGTTACCGCAGGGCAAGACGGCGTCCAGAACGACGGGCGTCCCGTTCGTGTATCGTCGCTTCTCTCCGCCGTCGGGGTGAGTCAGGTTCGGTTCGAGATTGAGATCGCAGCAATCCTTCATCTTGACGGTGAGCGTGCGCGACAGGTTGGTGAACAGGCCCACGCGGACCTCGAAGTCACCGACGCCAACTTCCGCGGGCGGGCCGTTGAGGTACTCCGTGTCGGACGTCGCCGACATCGCAGACAGTCCGGCAGTCCTGGTCGCGTACCAGTACAGGGGATCCGTGTCGGGCTGCCAGTACCGGGTCGAGAGCTCTCCCTCGAGAAGCCATTGCCCGTCCCAGTCATACTTGTCGCCGTTCCATAGCGCGGCCTTGAGGTACTTGCCGTTGGGGTCGCCGGGCTTGTCGGGGTGATTGGGGTCGAGCTGGAACTGGAACAGCACCCAGAACCCCTCTCGTTCCCAGGCGTCGAGGTCCACGCCGTACCACTTGGTGTCGTCGTAGTTGGGGTCGCGGTGCCTGCTGATACCCGTGCCCCCTTCGGGCGGCTCGAGCCAGGTCGTGTCGTTAGGGTCGGCCGTGTTGGGATCGTCGCTGTTTACGTCCCGAACGCCATTGGGGTCGATCCAGACCCGCCGGAAGTTCCTCCAATCCGTTCCCTCAACCGCCTCGATGTTGATACTGTGCGTCCCCCATTGGTGTTCGGCCCACCACCCGTGTCCGAACTGGTCGTAGTAGTCATTGGGATCGACGTTCGGGTCCTTGATCCACGGCGGGATCTTGTCGTCGAAGGCGATATCGAGAGCGTAGGCATACCAGTTGGCCGGATTCGCGTGCAGCAGCATGATGGCCGCGCCCCTGTCCAGATTCGGATCGTCGATGTCAGGCTGGGCGCCGGGGTAGAGGAACCTGGCAAGGATGTAGTGAGATGTCGAATCATCCCGGTAGGTCGTGCTCGTGTTAGGGTCGTAATCCTTGTCGTCCACGAAGGCCCCCAAGAAGGTGTACTGCGGCGCGAGGGGGTTCGGCTCACTGTAGATCCGCATCAGGTTCAGGCCGGTCAGTGTGGTCACGCACTCGATCACGCCGTTGCTGGACATCAGCGGGTAAAAGCTCCAGTACGGGTTGTCGAGGTCCCAGTCGTTGGGGTCAAAGCCGGGGCCGCCCCACGGGGGGTCGGCGGGCGGAGGCAGGTTCCAGTTGAATTCGTAGTTGGGGTCGTTCCAGTAGCTCCCGTCGGTAAAGTCGTCGTACCAGTCCGCCACCAACACGCTGGGCGCCATGACGCAAGCCACGGTGAAAAGGCCCAGCACGAACACTTCATTCCGGTGCATCGTCCCGTCCTCCTCCGACATGACCTGCTCGTGGGAACTCCGGACCCCGCGAAGGCACGTGGCTCGACTTGACGTAACGACCGGCGTCAACCTTTCCCCGACAAGGTCCAATCTCAAAGCCGACACGCTCACTTCATCATATCCCTCACCGGGACGAAGGGCAAGCGGGACGCCCCCTAAGGACCTTGCCCTTGGTTCCGTGCGGCGCGTGTCACGAGGTAGGAACCGCACGCCTCCCCGCCGAACGGACACGTCTTCTGCCCGAGACCTGGGGCATCCCGAACCCGCGGCGTGCAGGGGAACTGAAAGGAAAGGGGATTGTCCCTGGGAGCCCGGCCAGGACGACGGAGACACGGAACTCGCCAACCGAAGACGGGAGGGACTAGCTGGCCTGCTGCTTGACCAGCTTGCCGATTTCCTTCTGGGCCAGGCTGAGCGTGATGCCGACGTCGGCCAGGGCCGTCTCGGCGACGCTGCCCTTCTCGCGGAGCAGGCCGAGGAACAGGTGCTCGACACTGATCTCCTTGCTGCCGAGCTTGGCGGCCGCGGCGATTGCGCCGGCCATGACGTTGCGAAAGTGCGGCGTGCCCGGCAGGCGCCCGAACACCCACGTGTCCTCGAGCGACCGCTTGATCAGCTCGTCGATGACCTGCTTGAGCCGGACCTCATCGACGCCCTGGGCCTCGAGGAACTTGGCCACCGGACCCGTCCCCTCGCGGGCGATGGCCAGCAGCAGGTGCTCGGTGCCCACGTACTCCTGCTCGTATTCGTGCGCGATGCGATTGGCCAATCGGATGATGTTCTCGCAGCGCTTTGAAAGTTTCGGATGCATGGCTCGTCCGTTCCGCTACCCCTTATTACCCAACCCCGTACGCGCCGTCCGACCCGCCTGAGACTCGCACCAACGGTCCGGGACCGCCCCGGCAGCGCCAGGCTCACAGGCACGGGCGGATGGCTGTCCTTGGGCGGGCTGACTGGTCGGCATCTCGGGCACCACCCGCGAACTGGCGTACTTATACCCCAAACTCAACAGCGCCACAACCAGCGACGCGGCCACCGTAATCTTGATGATCCGAAGTCGGTTGGTGACCTCACGGTCGCGCCACTCGGCCAGACGGGCATCGATCTCGTCCATCTTCTCGTCGATGCGGTGCTCGATCTCGTCGAGCTTCTGGGCGATGTAGTCGTCGGCGACGTGGCGGAGCCGGCCCGCGATCCCGCGGACGACGCCGTGGTCCTCGACCTCCTCGCGGAGGGACGGTTCACGCGTCGTCCCGTCTTCCGGCAGGAACCGGTATTCCTCCTGCTCCTCGGTCTTGCCCTCGATGACGCGTTCCGCCGCCCAACCGATCAGGCGCCGCCGTTTCCGCCTCAACAGGCCGAACACACCCTCTTGCCTTCGGAACTTGGCGATGATCTGCTCGTCGGTCTCCTCGTCGCTCACCTCGATCTTCTTGAGTCGGGCCAGGGCGACCAGACCCCGATGGCTCAACCCCTCAAAGCGCATCCGGTCGACGGTGGCGATGATCTTGGCCAATTGCTCTTTGCTGGCCGAACGCCGAACTGGGCGGCGGTCCCAAACGACGATGTCCAGCATCGCCTCGCGATCGAGCCCGACCAGCAGCTCCCGTCGCTGTCGGACATCGCGGAGCAGATCGGCCCGCGTGAGGTGCTTGGGCACGTCGAGCCCCAGCTCGGCCGCGTAGCTGCGGAGCTCGTCGTCGGGCAGATCGGCCAGGCCCTTCTGCGATTTGTCGGGGTACTTGCCCATTCGATCACACGTACCGGTGCGCCCAGGTCACCACCGCGAACAACACCGACAACACGACGATCTGTGCCAACTCGAGCGTAAAGCGATGCACGCGGATACGCAAGAACTGCACGAAGAGGTAACGTCTGGTCATTTCGGTCGAACGCTCCCCAGCCCAGAGGAACGCGTACCACCCCCACAACGACTGGCCCAGACGCACGATCCAGTAGATCGTGCACACGACCACCAGGAGCCACCGCCACGAGTAGAACAGGTCAAACGTCATCGTGCGCATCTTGCCGGAACCCCCGCGATCGGGCAAGGGCATCATCGGCTCGGATCAGTAGTCCTTGAACGGGCGGCGGGGCTC
Source organism: uncultured Planctomycetales bacterium (assembly GCA_964403235.1). Taxonomy (GTDB): domain Bacteria; phylum Planctomycetota; class Phycisphaerae; order UBA1845; family JAFGLZ01; genus JAFGLZ01. The sequence goes on from CAYOGX010000029.1 coordinate 11,441, forward strand.
ACACGCGTTCATTTCCTTTTTCCACGCGGCGAACCTGGCCTGGAGTCTGGCCAGCAGCTCCGGCCTCTGTTCGGACAGGTCGCGTCGCTCCCCGATGTCCTTGGACAGGTCGAACAGCCCTTTGCCCTTTTTCGAGTCGACCCACTTGTAAGGGCCGACGCGGGCGGCCTTGTCATCCTGACGCTGCCAGTACATCTCGGTGCGCGGCGATTTCGCCTTGCCCTGCAATACCGGCATCATATCAAACCCGTCCAGGGCCACGCCGCGCTGCGGCTCGACGCCGATCGCCTTCAGCACCGTCGGGAAGATCTCCAACGACGTGAGAAACTCGTCGCAGACCGTCCTGCCGGGGATGCGGCCGGGCCAGCGGACGATACACGGCACGCGCACGCCGCCCTCGAACATCTGCCCCTTACGCCCCCGCAGCGGCTTGTTGTCCGATCCCCCGCCGCCTCCATTGTCCGAGAAGAAGATCACGAGCGTCTCGTCCGCCAGGCCGGTGGCGTCCAGCCGGTCCAGCAGCTCGCCGATGGCCTCGTCCATGCACGTCACAGCGGCCATGAAGCGCGTCCGCTTCGATTTCGGATCGCAGCCCGGGTACATCTGAATATACTTGTCCGGTGCTTGCACGCCCGGCCGCGGACGTTGCAGGTTCGACGCACCGTGCGGCGCGTTGAACGGCAGGTACAGGAAGAACGGACGATCCTTGTTCTGCTTGAGGAACCGTACCGCCTCGCGTCGAAACAGGTGCGTCGCGTACGTCCCCTTGTCCGCGGTCGTCGGGTCGTTGCCCCGCCGCATCGACGGCACGCCGTACCGCTCGTGCGTCCAGTAGTCGATGCCGGTGTTGGTAAAGCCGTAGAACGTGTCGAACCCCCGCTGGAGCGGCAGGAATCGGCGCAGCTGGCCCAGGTCCCATTTCCCGAAGATGCCGCTCGTGTAGCCGGCCGTCTTGAGCACGCGCGGCAACAGCACCTCTCGCACGTCCATCCCGCCGATCATCTCGGGAGACACCGCGTACCTACCCGCGTCGTACTTGACGTCGAAATCGACCAGGTCGTTTCGGAACATGTCGTACGTGCCGTTGCGCTGCGGGTACCGCCCGGTCAGCAGGCTACCGCGCGACGGCGTGCACGCAGGCCAGGTCACGTAGAAGCTCGTCAACCGCACCCCGCCGGCCGCGAGACGGTCCAGGTGCGGCGTCTTGATCTCCGGCCCGCCGTAGCAGCCCAGATCGCGATAACCCTGATCGTCCGACACGATCAGCAGGATGCTGGGAGGTCGCCGCCCCGACGCGTTTTCCGCCAGGACCCCCGGTCCCCCTGCAAACCCGATCGCCAATACGACCAACACTCGACGCCAACAACGACTGTCGTTCACGGAAGGTCCTTTCAAGTCCCAAGACGCCTCGCCGAGACCAACAGGTATCCTATCGCCCCGGGCACGGGCTTCAACCGACATTCCCGGAATGGGGGACGGCCACGTCGCCCGCATTCCTCGGTTCTGCGATGTGCGCCCCGTTTGTACCTGGCATTCGTTCGCCCACAGCCTATCATGGCTGCGCTCAGAAGCGGTCCGCAGCGTCTTGCGGGCGTGTTACGGCGCGCGGTTCAGACGCAGCGCCGCTGTGCCACCGGCTCGAGGAGGAAAGTCCATGAAAGGCCCAAGTCGGGTTGTCTGGTCGTCGCTGTGGGTGTCGGCATGGTTATGGGCGGCGACGGTGGTGGCGGCCGCGCCCGCTCAGGACACCGACGGTGACGGGCTGGACGATGCCGTCGAGGAACAACTGGGCACCAACCCTGCGGCTCGCGAACGGCTGGAGACGCTGGGCAAGTATCCAGCCAA
>CAYOGX010000030.1:0-12991 GCA_964403235.1 uncultured Planctomycetales bacterium
GATCTTGAGGCATCCTCGGCCTCGGGTGGCCTGGGGTGCGTCCGAATCGAGTTGGACGCGATCGTCTTCGATGTTAACGTCGTCTTCGTCAGGGCGTTCGAAGTCGGCCACGAGCGTCTCGTGGCAGTCCGGGGCGACCTTGGCCCTGTCACGACGTGGGGCCCGCGCGGCGGGCAGAGCCATCGGACAGCCCAACACACACACCAACGCCAGGCCGAGACACCGTCCGCACGACGTTCGACGACTCGCCAGGCGCCCAGACGACGCCCGTAGCAACGGCGATGGTGAGGGGCCCGATCTGCTCGATCGCGTCGACATGGTCGGGGTTGGGAATCGCGCAGGAGCGGCACGACAACCCGTTCCTACCTAATCCGTCGGCCCAGAGGCCAGCACCTGGCGGAAATCCTCAATGGTGCGTGCCAGACCGGTGCGGCGGTCAATGGTGGGCTGCCATCCCAGCACCTCCCGCGCCCGCGTAATGTCGGGCCGGCGGAGCTTGGGATCGTCTTCGGGCAGCGGGCGGAATTCGATCTGCGATCGGCTGGACGTCAGCTCGATGACCTCGTCAGCCACCTGACGGACGGTCACCTCATCGGAATTGCCCAGGTTGACGGGCTCGACGAAGTCGCTCTTAAGCGCGAGCCGAACCAGCCCGTCGACCAGGTCGTCGACGTAGCAGAAGCTCCGCGTCTGTTCGCCCTGTCCGTAGACGGTCAACGCCCTGTGCTCGAGGGCCTGACAGATGAAGTTCGGCAGCACCCGCCCGTCGTCGATCCGCATGCCGGGGCCGTACGTGTTGAAGATCCGCGCGATCCGCGTGCCAAGCCCGTACTGGCGGTGGTAGCCCATCGTCAGGGCCTCGGCGAATCGCTTGCCTTCGTCGTAGACGCTACGAATCCCGATCGTGCTGACGTTGCCCCGGTACGTCTCGGGCTGGGGATTGACCTCCGGATCGCCGTAGCACTCGCTGGTGCTGGCCTGGAGGAAGACGGCCTGATGCGCTCGGGCCAGCTCGAGCAACCGCCGAACGCCCTCGCTGCACGTTCGCATGATCTCAAGGGCCTTGGGACGGAAATCCACCGGTGAGGCAGGGCAGGCCATGTTGAAAACCGCATCGATGGGCCCGTCCAGGTCCAGCGGCCCGACGATGTCATGCTCGATCCACGTGACGTCGGGCCGGTCGCGCAATGCGTTGGCGTGTCGGTCTTGGCCCGTGGTCATGCTGTCCACGGCGACGACGGCATGCCCGTCGCCCAGCAACCGTCTGGCCAGATGATACCCGACCAGCCCCGCCGCGCCAGTGACCACCACGCGCATTGCCGTCTCGCTGCCCGCCCGTGTGTCAGTCGAAGAATTTGAACCGCAGGATCGTCCAGACGGCCTGGACGGCGTCCTTGACCCCGATTTTCTTGCCCTCGGCGTAGTCCCGGCCCGAGTAGCTGATGCCCACCTCGTAGATCCGCCACCTGCCCTTGGCGACCTTGGCGGTGATCTCCGGCTCGAAATCGAACCGGTCGGACTTGATCGTAATCGTCTTGAGCACCTCGGCGCGGAACACCTTGTAGCACGTCTCCATGTCGGTCAGGTTCAGATTGGTCAGGGCGTTGCTTAGGAGCGTCAGGAACCGGTTGCCGATCATGTGCCAGAAGAACAGCACGCGATGCTCCTCGCCGCCGACGAACCTGGAGCCGTACACCACGTCGGCCCGGCCGTCGAGGATGGGGTTGAGCAGCCGGTCATAGTCCTTCGGGTCGTATTCCAGGTCGGCGTCCTGCACCAGCACGATGTCGCCCGTGGTGTGGGCAAATCCGGTCCGCAGGGCCGCGCCCTTCCCTTGGTTCCGCTCGTGCAGGTAGATCTGGATCATCCCGTCGGGATGGTCCGCGCGGATCTTGTCGTACAGATCGCGCGTGCCGTCGGTGGACCCGTCGTCGACGAGGATGATCTCCTTGGCCATGCCCACGTCGACGGCGACGACCCTCCGGATGATCTCCTCGATGGTGGCCTTCTCGTCGTAGACCGGCATCACGATCGATAGCTTCATGCCGTTTCCCTTACGCTAAGCTTGAGACGAAAAGCCTACGGACTGCCTATCCCCTGTCAACTCCTATTCGGGAACGGACCGCGTGACCAGGAATCGCGGTGGGGGCGTCGTCGTGGTTGCCGGGTCGGGGCGCACCGGCTATTCTGTCGAAGCCTGGTCAAGCTGCGGGTCAAAAGGTGTCTCATGTCGTCCGACCGATACGAAAAAGTCAGCGTGGTGATGCCGGTGTACAACGAGCCCAATACGCTCGAGCCCATCATCGAGCGGGTGTTGGCCGCGCCGGTCGACCTGGACATCGAGCTGGTCATTGTCGATGACGGCAGCACCGATCGAACGCCGCAGATCACGGCGGAACTGGCCGGGCGCGATCCCCGCATCGCCCTATGCCGTCACGAGCGCAATCGGGGCAAGGGCGCGGCGGTCCGCACGGGTCTCGAGCGGGCCGGCGGCCAGATCGTCATCATCCAGGACGCCGACCTGGAATACGATCCGACCGACTACGCCGTCCTGATCGAACCGATTCTGGCCGGTCAGGCCGACGCCGTCTACGGCAGCCGGTTCGCTTCCCAACGCAGGCGGGTCCTGTATTTCTGGCATCAGCTCGGCAACAAGTTCCTCACGTGGCTGTCCAACATGGTCAACGATCTGAACCTGACGGACATGTTGACGTGCTACAAGGCCGTCCGCCGCGACGTGATCGATCAACTGCTGCTCAAGAGCAACCGGTTCGGGCTCGAGGCCGAGATCACCGCCAAGCTCGTCGCATGGGGCGCGCGGATCTACGAGGTGCCCGTCAGCTACCACGGCCGGAGCTACGCCGAAGGCAGAAAGACCTCGTGGCGAGACGGACTCAAGATGATCGGCACCATCCTGCGATACCGTTACCTCGACCATGCGTTCTGCCGTGACCCGGGCTTTGTGGTCCTCCAGTCGATCCATCGGGCGCGGCGGTTCAACCGGTGGCTGTTCTCGCGGATCCGCCCGCATCTGGGACGGCGCGTCTTCGAGGCGGGCTCCGGCATCGGGAGCTTCACGGAGTTCATGCTCGATCGTGACCGGCTGATCGCCGGTGAGATCGAGACCAAATACGTGGAGCTGCTGTCGGACCGCTACGGACACCTCCGCAACCTGCGGCTCGTGCCCTTCGATCTGACCGACGAGTCCGCCTACGCGCAGTTGAGCGACGAACGGATCGATACGGTCGTTTGCCTGAACGTGCTCGAGCACCTGCCAGACGACGCTGCCGTGCTGGAACGATTCCACAACCTGTTGGAGCCGGGCGGTCGTGCGATCATCCTCGTGCCGGCCTGCGGATGGCTGTTCGCCCCTCTCGACGTCGACCTCGGTCACCATCGCCGGTACGAGCGCAGGCAGCTCGAGGACAGGATGCGTCAGGCCGGCTTCGAGGTCGTCGTGACCTACAAGTTCAACAAGTTCGGGTTCTTGACGTGGCTGCTGATGGCCAAGCTCCTTCGCCGAAGGAGCATCTCGCCCCGACAAATGCGCATCTACAACCTCATCACGCCGCTCGCACGCGCGTTCGACGCCGTCGCCCCGTTGCCGGGCCTGTCGCTGATCTGCGTCGGGCGCCGGCCCGCTTGCTAGCCTCGGGCCGGATGCATAGAATCGCTCCTTAGTTCCTTGCCCCGTCGACACGCGGTCGACAGGGCCGACACGTGCTGTCAGGCAGGATGGTATCATGCGCATCACGGTGGTCGGCACGGGATACGTCGGACTGGTCAGCGCGACCTGTCTGGCGGATACGGGCAATCACGTGGTCGGGCTGGACATCGATGCGGGCAAGGTCGAGCAGCTCTCCGAGGGAATCTGCACGATCTACGAGCCCGGGTTGAACGACCTGTTGGCCGACAACCTCCGGGCGAAACGGCTTCGGTTTACCACCGACTTCGACGACGCGGTCGCCCACGGCGAGGTGATCTTCATCACCGTCGGCACGCCGCCGAAGGACGACGGCTCGGCGGACACGTCCGCCATCGAGCAGATCGGCCGGCAGATCGCCGAGACGATGGCCGAGCCCAAGACCGTCGTCATCAAGTCCACCGTGCCCGTGGGAACGTGCGACCGGCTCGAAGCCGAGATGCTCACGCGGACCCGGCATCCCCTGCACGTGGCGAGCAACCCGGAGTTTTTGAAGGAGGGCACCGCCGTCGATGACTTTCTCCGACCGGACCGGATCGTCATCGGCGCCGAGGATGACGAGGCGGCTGCCACCATCCGCGAGCTGTATCTCCCCTTCGTTCGGAACCAGAAGCCCATCCTGATCATGTCCCGCGCCGCGGCGGAGATGACCAAGTACGCCGCCAACAGCTTCCTGGCCGCTAGAATCAGCTTCATCAACGAGATCGCCAACATCTGCGAGCGGTGCGGCGTCGACGTCGATCAGGTCCGCCTCGGCATCGGGAACGATTCGCGGATCGGGTTTCATTTTCTCTATCCCGGCGCGGGCTACGGCGGGAGCTGTTTCCCCAAGGACGTCCAGGCCCTGGGGTATCTGGCCAAGTCCCTCGACTACGATTCCGAGATGCTCGCCGCCGTGCACCAGGTCAACCAGCGCCAGCGCGAGCGACTGTTCACCAAGATCGCCCAGCGGTTCGGCGATGCGCTGAGCGGACGGACGTTCGCGGTCTGGGGCGTGACCTTCAAGGCGAAGACCGACGACCTGCGCGAGGCACCGGCCATTCACATCATTGATCGCCTGCTGGAGGCCGGTGCGGCCGTCCGCGCGCACGATCCGCGCGGCCTGGACAACCTCCGGAGGCACTACGGCGATCGGGTGGCCTACTTCGACGACGCCTACGACGCCCTCGAGGCCGCCGACGCCCTCGTCGTCGTGACCGAGTGGAACGAGTTTCGCAGCCCCGACTTCGACCGCATGCGGGTGTTGATGAACGAACCGATCGTCTTCGATGGTCGGAACCTCTACGAGCCCACAGCCATGCTGCGCCGCCGGTTCGAGTATCACTCGATCGGCCGACCGACCGTCAACGGCCCGGCACCCGCTGACTAGGTGCGGGTGCCCGGACCAGGTGTGAAGGCGAGCAACCATGCCCCGCGCCAAACCAGCATCGAGGACACGCCCGTCGCTCCGCGTGTTGCTGAGCTGCATCGGCCGACGGGTCGAGCTGGCCCGGGCGTTCCACGCCGCCGGCAAACGGCTGAAGGTCCGTCTGGAGCTCCACGGTGCCGACAGCAGCCCACTCGCCCCCGCCATGCACGTCGTCGACCGGGCCCACCGGGTCACCCCCATCGCCCGACGACGCTACATCCCCGAGCTGCTCGACCTCGTCGAGCGGCACCGGATCGACCTGCTCGTGCCCACGATCGACACGGAGCTACCGAAGCTCGCCGCCGCACGCGACCGGTTCGCCGAGCGCGGCTGCACGGCCGTGATCTCCTCGCCCGACGTCATCGCCGTCGGTCGGGACAAGATGCTCACGTACGTCGCCCTGACCGCCGCCGGCATCGACACGCCCGCCACCTGGCCGGCCAAGCAGGTGCTGAAACGCAGGCGGCATCGCTTCCCCTACCAGATCAAGCCCCGTCACGGGTCGGCCGGCCTGGGCAACTACCGCGTCGACGACGTCGAGGCCCTCCGTTTCTGGGCCAAGCGCGTCCCCGACGCCGTCGTCCAGGAGTTCGTGCCGGGTGTCGAGTTCACGCTCGACGTCTACGCCGGCCTGGACGGGCGGGTCCGATGCGTCGTGCCCCGCCAGCGGCTCGAGGTCCGCAGCGGCGAGGTCCAAAAGGCCCGGATCGTCAAGGACCCCCGCCTCATCGAGATCGGCCGGCGCGTCGTCGAGTCGATCACCGGGTGCATTGGTGTGATCACGGTCCAGTGCATCCGCACGCCCCGAAAGCGGATCCGCGTCATCGAGATCAACCCCCGCTTCGGCGGCGGCGTGCCGCTGGCCATCCACGCTGGCGCTGATTTCCCCCGCTGGCTGATGGCCGAGCACCTAGGCCGACGTATCCGCTTCGCCCCCAACGCCTACCGCGACGGCGTCCACATGCTCCGATACGACCAGTCCCTGTTTACCGAATGAACGAGCCCTGCGAGGCCCGCGGTGCGGACCGTTTCCGGCTTAGTGGTCCGCACGGCCGACCCCACAAGGCTCTTTGGCAGCGCGAGCCCTGCGGCACTCGAAAAAAAGTCACGAATTCTTTCCCGCAGGGCGTCATGCACTGGGATTTTTCGGAGGTAATATTATGGTGAGCGCGATGAAAGACGTCACCTCTGGTTCTGAGGGGGCCCGACGGCTGCTTGAGCAGCTCCTTGCTGGCGATCGCCAGGCGTTTGATCCGCTCTTTGCCCACTACCGGGCCTCTCTGCGCCAGATCGTGGAACTGCGGCTGGATCGGCACCTTCGCTCGCGGGTGGACGCCTCCGACGTGGTGCAGGAAGCGCAGCTCGACGCGCTCGGGCGGTTGGATGATTACCTTGAGCGACGGCCCATGCCGTTTGGTTTGTGGTTGCGAAAGACGACTCACGAACGGCTCCTCAAGATTCGACGTCAACACGTCGAAACGGCGCGGCGGGCTTTGGGTCGAGAGATACCGCTTCCGGACCGTTCTTCGCTGCAGCTCGCCCAGCAATTGTTGGCCAGCGGCTCCACACCCAGCCAACAGGTTGCCCGGCGCGAGCTAGCCTCCCGAGTGCGTCAAGCCGTGGCGAAATTGCCTGATACCGATCGCGAGATCCTGCTCATGCGCAACTTCGAGGGGCTCTCAAACCAAGAAGTGGCAGATGTCCTGGACATTGCCCCTGCGACGGTGAGCACGCGTCTGGGGCGCGCCCTTCTAAGACTACGAGGGCTGTTGCTCGACAGTGGTCTAACGGAGTCGCAGCTATGAACGATGCCCACGCATTGGAAAAGACCTCGATGGAATCACTTGTCGGTCAAGTAGCCGACGAGTTCATCGAACGGCTGAACCGCGGGGAGCAGCCTGAGATCGAGGAGTATACGGAACGATACCCGCAAATCGCGACCGTCCTCCGTGATGTGCTGCGTCCGCTCCGGGTCATGCGGACGCTCGGCGCGGAACCCACGTCCGGTGTGGGGGTCGCATCGTCGGCCGGACCGCCGGACGAGGGATCGGAGGTTGTCGGTCGTCTGGGGGACTTCCGCATCGTCCGGGAGATCGGCCGGGGCGGGATGGGCGTCGTCTACGAGGCCGAGCAGGTGTCGCTCGGCCGGCGTGTGGCACTCAAGGTGTTCCCGTTTGCGGCGGTGATGGACCAGCGGAGCCTTCAACGGTTCAAGAACGAGGCGCAGGCGGCGGCGCAACTGCATCACACGAACATCGTGCCGGTCTTCTCGGTCGGCTGCGAGCGGGGGGTGCACTACTACGCGATGCAATACATCGACGGTCAGCCGCTGACGGGGGTGATCCGTGAGCTGCGTCGGCTGTCGGGGGTGGAGGTCGTCGGGAACGGCCAAGCAGGCGGCATGCTCTCTGCGGTGGCCAGCAGTCTGGCTGCGGGGCGATGGGCGCCGGTCAAGCCCCCCGCCACCGAGGCGTCCTCTGCCGTGGAATCCCTGCCCGCCGAGTCCGGCAGCAGCGCGCTGGGTGGGCTATCGACGGAGGGCTCGACGCGGAGCCCGGCGTTCTTTCGGGGGATCGCCACGCTGGGGGTCCAGGTGGCCGACGCGTTGGAGCACGCGCACGACACGGGCGTGATCCATCGGGACGTCAAGCCGTCGAACCTGATGTTGGAGACGGGCGGCCAGATATGGATTACGGACTTCGGTCTGGCCCAGTGCCAGAGCGACGCCGGCCAGACGCTGACCATGGCGGGCGATCTGCTGGGCACGATCCGGTACATGAGCCCGGAGCAGGCGTTGGCCAAGCGGGTGGTGATTGACCACCGAACGGACATCTACTCGTTGGGCGTGACGCTCTACGAGCTGCTGACGCTGGAGCCGGCGTTCAAGGGTCAGGACCGTCAGGAGCTGTTGCGTCAGATTGCGTTTGAGGAGCCGCGTCGGCCGCAGCGGGTCAACGACGCGATCCCTGCGGACTTAGAGACGATCGTGTTGAAGGCGATCGCGAAGAACCCGGCGGAGCGTTACGAGACGGCGAAGGAGGTGGCGGAGGATCTGGAGCGGTTCCTGGCGGACAAACCGATCCTGGCCAAGCGGCCGACGGTGGCACAGCGGGCGACGAAGTGGTCGCGTCGGCACAAGCCGGTGGTCGCCTCGGCGGCGGTGCTGTTGGTGCTGGCGGTGATCGGCCTGGCGATCAGCACGGTCATGATCGCTCGGGAACAGGCGCGAACAGCCGCCGAGCAGCGGCGGACCGAAGCGGCGCTCAGACAGGTCAGGATGAACTTCCAAAAGGCCCGCGACGCCGTGGACAAGTACTACACGTTCACGAGCCAGAGCACGCTGCTGGAACGTCCGGACCTGCTGGCCTTGCGCAAAGACCTGCTCGACGCGGCGCTGACGTACTACAAGGACTTTGCCGAACAGCGGACGGACGATCCGGAGATTCAGGCCGAACTGGTGGCGACGTACTTTCGGATCGCCGTGATCACGCACGCGACGAGTTCAGGTGACTGGTTGCCGCCCTTAGCCAAGGGCGTCGAGATCGCAGACAAGCTGGTTCGCCGGGACGTCGATGTGAGCCGGTTCCCGAGCTGGCGTGCCGGGATCATCAAGTTCCGCGGGCAGGTTGCGGGAATCAAACCGGGCGAGGGGCTGCGCTCGCTGCACAGGGCCAGCCAGATCTGGGGCGGGCTCGTCCGGCAGCACCCCGACGTCCCCGGGTTCCAGCGCGATCTGGCCGCTATTCAGTATGTACTTGCAGAAGTACGGGAGAACTCGCTGGACAAGCTGGGTTGGTACGACCGCGCCCGGGAGACGTTGGCCAAGCTCATCCGGCAGCACCCCCCGGAGCCCGACGGTCGCCTTCTATTGGGTGTCGCACAGAAAGAGCGCGCGGCGGTTCTGACCTCCCTCGGTCGACACAAGGAGGCGGCCGAGGCGCGTCGCGAGGCCGTGGACGTTGCTGAAGGGCTGGTGACCGATTTCCCCGGCGTCCCTGAATACGAAAACGCTCTAGCGAACACCTGCAAAGCCCTCAGCCTCATGCTATTGAAAGCGGGTTCGTGCCAGGAGGCGGAGAAGGCTTGGCTGCGCGCCGTGGCGGTTCAGGAGAAGCTGGTGGCCGACTTCCCCACCGTGCCCATCCACGGCAAGGACCTCAACACCATCTACGGGGTCTACGGAAAGGCAGCCGTTCAGCTAAGGCAGGATGGCCGCCACCAGGACGCCGAGAAGGCGTATCGAGCGGCGCAGGACCTCTGGCGGAAGCTGGCGGCCGACGCCGCCGACAAGCCCGAGTACAAGCGCCAGCTCGCCGTGTGCTCCTTGTGGCTCGGCGGGCTGCTGATTGCCGAGCCCGACCGACAGGCCGAGGCCGACAAGGAATTCCGCCAGGCCCGGGCGGTCGTCGACAAGCTGCTGGCCGACTTCCCCGACAGTCACGGGCTAGGCAACGTGCGCGACCCCAACGAGTGGTTAGGCCGTAAGTGCGGACCTCTGGCCTGGCAACTGGTCACCGAGCCGAATTGCCCGCTGCGCGACGCGCGCTCGGCAGTCGAGTTGGGCAAGAGAGCCGTCGAATGGGCGCCTGATTCCTCAAATGTCTGGAACGACTTGGCCTTGGCCCACTACCGCGCCGGGGACTGGAATGCCGCGATCAAAGCGGTGGAAAGGTCTATGGAACTCGACCAGTGCGGTTCCATAAATCGCCACTTCATGGCGATGGCGCACGCGCGACTGGGGAACGAGGAGGAGGCGCGCTTGTGGTACGCCGCGGCGACGCTGTTGTTGGAGAAGTACGGATGGAAGGATAGTCCCTTCCGCGCCGAGGCGGCCGAGTTGCTGGGGCTGCCCCGAGCCTCAACGCAGGCGAGCCAGCCGACCCCGCCCGACGAGGTGGCGATCCACACGGCCATCCTCAAAGCCCATCCCGACGCCGCGTGGGCGTACCTCAACCGTGCCAAGGCCTACAGCAACCTGCACCAATGGGACAAGGCCGTCCCGGACTTCACCAAGGGCCTCGAGCTGAAGCCGGCTGGGAGTTGGCGTTGGTGGAACAGACGGGGGGTGGCATACTCCCGGCTGGGCAAATGGGACACGGCCGTCGCCGACTACGCCAAGGCCATCGAGCTGAAGCCGGATGGAGTGGTGTTCTGGGCCAACCGGGGTTGGTCCTACCTCAGGCTGGGCCAACCGGACAAGGCCTTTGCCGACTATGCCAAGGCGATCGAGCTGGAGCCCAATGATACCCACTGCTGGAACGCACGGGCCCTTGCCTACGCCGAACTGGGCCAATGGGACAAGGCCCTGGCCGACTATACCAAGGCCATCGAGGTGAAACCGGCTGAAGTGGTGTTCTGGACCAACAGGGGCAACTGCTACCTCAAGCTGGGCCAACCGGACAAGGCCTTTGCCGACTATGCCAAGGCGATCGAGCTGGAGCCCAATGATGTTCGCTGCTGGGCCCAGCGGGGCCAGGCCTACTACGAACTGGGGCAATGGGACAAGGCCTTGGCCGACTACGCCAAGGCGATCGAGCTGAAGCCGGAAGAACGGTCTTTATGGAACAACCGGGGTTGGGCCTACCTCCACCTGGGCCAAAGGGACAAAGCCTTTGCCGATTTTGACAAGGCGATCGAGCTGGAGCCCAATGACACCACCTCCTGGAACAAACGAGCCGAAGCCTACTGCATACTGGCCCAATGGGACAAGGCCCTGGCCGACTACGCCAAGGCGATCGAGCTGAAACCGAAGGAGACGGCGGCGTGGAGAAACCGGGGTTTCGTCTACGCCGAGCAGGGCCTGTGGGACCGGGCCGCGGCCGAGTTCGCCAAGGCCGGCAGTCTCGACCCAAACGACTCGCACGTGCGCTACATACAGGCACTGATGCGCTTGCGAGCGGCCGACACCGAGGGATACCGCGACGACTGCGCGAGCATGCTCGAGCGTCTTGGCGAGACGACAGAGGCCTCTCCGGCTCACTGGGTCGCCTGGTCCTGCGCGCTGGCGCCGGATGCCGTGGGCGACCTGGCGTGGCCCGTCCGGTTGGCCGAGGTATCGGTTCGGCGGACGCCCAAGAGCTACGTCTACCTCCAGACGCTTGGGGCGACGCTCTACCGCGCCGGGCGGTTCGACGAGGCCATTCGGCGACTCAACGAAGCGGCTGCCATCTCCCATCAGGCCGGAACCGGATCGCTACGTTTCTCCCCCGCGTATACGTGGTTCTTCCTGGCGATGGCCCACCACCGCCAGGGCCACACCACCGAAGCGCTCGAGTGGCTGGGCAAGGCGGTCCGCTGGGCGGAGAAGGTCACCCGAGAAAATCGCATGAACGACGGCAGCCGGCTCAAGTGGAACCGGCGACTCACGTTGCGGCTCCTGCGCAAGGAGGCCGAGTCGCTCATCGTCGGTGAAGGCGGATACACACCACGGATGCGTCCAGACGGTTCGGTGCAGGAGGCACAATGACCCTAGCGATCTGAGGCCGCACCGGGCCGTTGTGAAGGTGCGGAGCTGTTGGACATAGACGAGGGGGCCAACAGAAGGGAGGCATCGCTGGAGGACGAGCACGGTTAGGGTTTCTGTCTCCGCCTCAGGTCCGTTCCGCGTATGGAGGATCTTCGGCAGAGAACAAGACGGGACGTCACTAGACAAACAGCGGCCGGTGAGCAGTAGCGGCTAAGCAAACGACTCACCGGCCAGGCCCCGCCCGGGCGGCTGGTTTGCGCGCCCGAGCTGAGGACCTCATCATTATATCGCAAACCAAGAAACGAGTTGAGGAGTTGGTGTTATGTGGTGGAACAAGAAGACAAGTTGGAAGGAAAAAGCCACCAAGACGATCATGTCGAGGTTCATGGTTCAGACAGTTCGGTTTAGCTTTCTCGTCGCGGCCGTGCTGGTCATCGGCACTGCCGGGTCAAGTGCATGGGCTACGGAGGGCGGCGGCGACACGATCTACTTCATCAATGGTGCAGGCCTACCCGCCAACCACACCTGGAGCATGGACTCCGACGGCAACAACGTAACTCAGTTAGGGTGTTGGGCGTGGTTCATGTATCCGAGCTGGACCGAGCACAACGGCCACCGCTGGTTCCTAACCGTACTAACCATTCCCGACTCCTACTATCCGGACGGGACCACCCTGAGACGCGAGGTCTTCGCCTACCGGGACGATTACCCTGACAACCAAAACGGCACGAAGGTACAGCTCACCGACGACACCACGCTGCAACCGCTCCTCGACCCCTTCTACGGGACGCAGTGGCTCCCTGGCGATCAGACGATCTCGTTCAAGGCCCGGCGCTGGTCCGGCAGCGAGGTTATCGAAGGCGGCCTCTACACGGCGGACCTGTGCTACGACGCGGACGGCAACATCATCGGGCTGGAGGCCGAACCCACTCTGGCACTGGACTTCCCTCTCACTGACAGCGGGTGGCCTGATTTCGCCGATCACAGTTGGGCCCCCGACGGCAAGCGGGTAGTCTACAACCGCTACGGCAATACGGTCAGCGGCCTCTGGGTGGCCGACCTGGCCGCTAACACCCGCACACTGATTCTTGCGGGCAACGCTCGAGAGCCCGACTGGTCACCCGACGGGACCAAGATCGTGTTCAGTCAGGGCGCGAGCATCCATACGATCAAGCCCACCGGAGGGAGACCGAAACAGGTCATCAAGCCGACCTACCTGGAGAACGCCTACTGGAGCGGCTTCGGGCATCCCTATTTTTCTCCCTCAGGCGAGTACATCGTCTGTGATGGATGGACGTCGGACATCGGGGGGGGCACCAACGACGTGTTCCGCGCCACCTCGGGCGGCCGTTCTCTGACGAACTTGACGAGAACGGTGAGTTTACTGGAGAGGCCGATGAAGAAGCGATCGAAG
>CAYOGX010000031.1:0-12853 GCA_964403235.1 uncultured Planctomycetales bacterium
GAGTAGTGCGCTCTGGCGCTTGCTGACGCGTTCGAGGCGTCGCAGGCAGAGGTAGTTGTTCCGGCCCTTGACGATGCAGGCGGTGAACTCCTCGGGGATGACGGCGTTGAGGAAGGGTAGGTCCTTGTCGATGAGCTGTTCTTGCAGGGCGATGGTGAACGTGCTGACCAGGACCTTGCCCCGTCGGGCGAGCACCTGGCCGATCGCGGGCAGGAGGTAGGCGAAGCTCTTACCGACGCCGGTGCCGGCTTCGACGAGGAGGTGTCGGCCCTCGGCGAAGGCGCGTTCGACGGCGTCGGCCATCTCGAGCTGCTGCGGACGGATCTCGTAGCCGGCCAGGCGTCTGGCGACGGCGCCATCGGGACCCAGTATGGAGGCGACCTTCATGTCGGCTCCCTGCGGTGCCGTTCGTTCTACCGGCGGACGGACGGTGTCATTGCCTCAGCGCGCGAATGAACTCCAACGAGAACGACAGCGTCGCCACCAGGGCCAAGAAGGTCAACAAGGTGATGACCACGGTGACGAACGTCCTGCCGCTGACGAGGCCCTCCTTCATGGTGGCGATGATGTGCGGCCTGGCCAGGACCATGTTGCATATCAAGACAGCGGCGATTGACGGCCAGATCGAGATCGAATGAACGTAGCTGTAGATCCACAGCTCACGGCTGACCGACCGCTCGGCCCCGGACGCACCGTGCAGAAAGTGGCCTCGGACGATGTATTGGTTGCCCCGGATCTCGCCGTTGTGCGCGTCGCCCCCAATGTAGGCGTAGGCGACCGTATAGGCGACGAAGTTGGCGATCCCCAGAGCGATGATCCAGATGCACAGTCTGTTTCGGGTGCGTCGGGTCATGGGTCGTTTCTCGTCAACGCGACGGACCTTGTTGGTCGGTGCGGTCGACGTCTAGCTCGACCGCGTCGGCGCGATGGTTCCTTCGAGGGGCGAGCTGGCGGTGGCGTACAGTTTCTTGGGGATCCGTCCGCTGATGTACGCGAGCCGGCCGGCCGTGATGGCGTGTTTCATGGCAGCGGCCATGTGTACCGGCTGCTTGGCATGGGCCACGCCCGTGTTGAGCAGCACGCCATCGGCGCCCAGTTCCATCGCAACGGTCACGTCGCTGGCGGTCCCGACCCCCGCGTCGACGATGATGGGGTAGTCGGGGTCGCCTTCCTTGAGGTCCTCCAGGATGATGCGAATGGCGTTGGGATTCAACACCCCCTGTCCGCTGCCGATGGGCGAGCCGGCCGGCATGACGCTGGCCGCCCCTGCCGCCTTGAGTCGCCGCGCCATCACCGGATCGTCCGTGCTGTAGACCAACACGGTGAAGCCCTCGCCCACGAGCGTCTGGCAGGCCTCGAGCGTACCGATCGGGTCGGGCAACAGCGTCTTGGTGTCGGCGAGGACCTCGAGCTTGACCCACCCGGCGCCGGGATTGCCCATGCCCTCGAGCAGCTCTCGTCCCAGGCGGGCGCAGCGGACGGCGTCGTCGGCCGTGAAGCACCCGGCCGTGTTGGGCAGGATCGTGTACTTGTCGGTGTCGATGAAGTCGAGCAGGCTTCGGTCTTGCTCGTCGTAGAGTCGTTCGCGTCGGACGGCGACGGTGATGACCTCGCAGCCCGAGGCGGCCAGGGCCTGTTGCATCACTTCGTAGGAGGCGTACTTTCCCGTTCCCACGAACAGCCGGGAGGAGAAGGAGAATCCGGCGATACGGAGGGCGTTCTCGGCCATTAGCCACCTCCCACGAGGGTAACGATTTCGATCTGATCCCCGTCCTTCAGGACGGTCCGGTCGTACGTAGCACGGGGGACGAGCTCGCGATTGCGCTCGACGGCGACGCGGCGTGGCGTCAGCGCCAGCCGGCTGATGAGCTGGCCGACGGTGGTCCCGTCTTCGAGCCGGTGTTGTTCGTCGTTGACGATGACGTTCATGGCTGACTCCTGGCTCTATCCTAGGATTCTAGATGACGCTGCCGGGTCGATTCAAGCAGCGCGAGGCCCGGCCCGCCGTCTTCGCGCGCCAGAATGGTGCCCTCCCGGAACGCGGTTTGGTGCTTGCCCAGCGGCGCGGTGGCGGTTACGCTGCCTCTGTGTGGGCAGGGGCTGTGGCTGTGAAGACGATTCTCGACGAGCGCGGCATGGCGGAGACGCTGGCGGGGCTGGCCGATCAGATCGCGGCCAGTGTTCCCCGTGACGGCCGGTTGGCCGTCGTCGGGATCCGCAACCGCGGAGAGGTCCTGGGCGATCGCCTGATCCGGCTACTCGAGGATCGCGGCTTCGACCCGATCGACCGGGGGGTGCTGGACATCACACTGTATCGGGACGATCTGGCCGAGAAGGGCCCGGACGCGGTCGTCCGGTCGACCGAGATCGATTTCGATCTGAACGACTGCACGCTGGTCCTGGTGGATGACGTCCTGTGGACGGGTCGGTCGGCCCGGGCGGCCCTGGACGCGTTGGTTGACCTGGGTCGACCGCAGGCGGTTCGGCTGGCGGTGTTGGTGGATCGGCCCGGTCGCGAGCTGCCGATCCAGGCCGACTTCGTGGGGGTCCGCACGCAACACGCCGACCAACACGTCAACGTGATGGTGGCTGAGACGGACGGCCAAGATAGGGTGGAAGTCGGATGACGCGGAGCACGACCCCGACCGCCTCACAGGATGTGTCCGCCCGCCAGGGCGAGCCCGTTTGGCGGCGGCGGCACCTGCTTGATGTAGAGGAGCTGTCGCCCGAGGAGATCACCTGCGTCCTGGACACGGCGGAGGGGTTCAAGGAGGTCAGCACGCGGAGCGTCAAGAAGGTGCCGGCGTTGCGCGGCAAAGTGGTGGTGAACCTGTTCTTCGAGGAGTCGACGCGGACACGGATGAGCTTCACGCTGGCGGCGTCGCGGGTGAGCGCGGACCTGTTGGATTTCTCGGCCAAGGCGTCGTCGCTGAGCAAGGGCGAGACGTTGCGGGACACGGCCCGGAACATCGAGGCGATGGGCGTGGACATCATCGTGATCCGGCACCCGGCGGCCGGCGCACCGCACTACCTGACGCGGTGCGTGGATTGCTCGGTCATCAACGCGGGTGACGGGCAGCACGCGCATCCCACGCAGGCGCTGTTGGACGTGTTCACGATCCGCCAGGTGCGGGGATCGCTTGAGGGGTTACGGGTGGCGATCGTGGGCGACATCGCGCATTCGCGCGTGGCCCGGTCGAACCTGTGGGCGCTCAAGAAGCTCGGCGCGGAGGTGATCCTGGTCGGTCCCCCGACGTTGGTGCCCAAGGAGTTCGAGGCGCTGGGGGCGACCGTGTCGCATGATTTCGACGAGGTCCTCGGCCAGGTCGACGTCATCAACATGCTGCGGGTGCAAATGGAGCGCATCAGCTCGAGCGTGTTCCCGAGCATCGAGGAGTATTCACGGCTGTTCGGGCTGACCACCGAGCGTCTGGCCCGCGCCCGGCCGGACGTCCTGGTCATGCATCCCGGGCCGATCAACCGCGGCGTCGAGCTGGCCAGCGAGGTGGCCGACGGGCCGCACAGCACGATCCTGCAACAGGTCAGCAACGGACTGGCCATTCGCATGGCGGTGCTGTTTCTGGTCAATCAGGCAGCGGCGAGTGAGTCTTAGGCGACGATGGCGGCGGCGACGATCCTGATCAAGAACGGGCGGTTGATCGATCCGGCGCAGGGTATCGACCGAGTCGGCGACCTGTGGCTAAAGGGGCCCGAGGTCGAGCGGTTCGTCGAGGCGGGCGTCGACCCGGCCGAAAAGGCCATGCTCCTGGGGCCGGAAGACACGGATACAGATACCCGTCAAGCCGAGTCGGCGCAGGCGGACCAGACCATCGACGCGACCGGCCTGCTGGTCTGCCCGGGCCTGATCGACATGCACGTACACCTCCGCGAGCCGGGCCACGAGGAGGAGGAGACGATCGCGTCGGGATCGGCCGCAGCCGTGGCCGGTGGGTTCACGTCGGTGGCGACCATGCCGAACACGCACCCGCCGTTGGACAACGAGGCCGCCGTCGAGTTCATTTATCGTCAGGCGGCGCGGTGCGGTAGGTGTAACGTCTATCCGATCGGGTGCATCACCAAGCGGCGCGAGGGCAAGGAACTGGCCGAAATGGGCCAGATGGTTCGCGCGGGGGCGGTGGCGTTCAGTGACGACGGCGACGGCGTGGCCGATGCCGGGGTCTGCCAGCGGGCGATGCAGTACTCGACGATGTTCGACCGGCCGATCATCCAACACTGCCAGGACAACGATCTGGCGGGCGACGGTGTGATGAACAGCGGGCCGACGGCGCTGCGCCTGGGTCTGCCGGGCATGAGCGCAATGGCCGAGGTCATCATGCTGCAGCGCGATCTGGTGCTGGCCCAGGCCACCGGCGCCCGATACCACGTGGCCCACGTCTCGACGGCGGGCGCGGTCGAGCTGATTCGTCAGGCCAAGGCCCAGGGCATCCGCGTGACCGCCGAGGTGACGGCCCACCACCTGGCGCTGACGGAAGATGCCTGTGGCAACTACGATCCGAACTACAAGATGAGCCCGCCCCTGCGGTCGCAGGCCGATGTCGACGCCTGCCTCCAGGGCCTGTGCGACGGGACGATCGATTGTCTGGTCACCGATCACGCGCCCCACAGCACCGAAGAGAAGGAGTTGGAGTTTCTCTACGCCCCGTTCGGGGTGATCGGGCTGGAATCGGCTCTGCCGGTCTACATCCAGGCCCTGGTCGAGCCCGGCCTGATGGACTGGCCCGACCTGATCCGCCGGATGACCATCCACCCCGCCCGGATCCTGGGCCTGGCCAAGGGGGCGCTGGCACCGGGCGCCGACGCGGACGTGACGATCATCGATCCCGATCTCAACTGGACGATCGACGTCGAGCGTTTCAAGTCACGTTCCCGAAACTGCCCCTATCACGGCTGGGAGGTCCGCGGGCGAGCGGTGGTGACGATCGTCGGCGGCGTGGTCAAGCACACCGCGGGCGGCGCGGCCTGATCCGAGCGTGGCGCGAACGGCTGACAGCGGCGATGCCCGTTCTCATCGACGGTGACAACCTGCTCCACACCGCCCGTGGCGCCCTGGACGGGGCCGAAAACGCCAACCGCGCCTGGCTCTGCCGTCTGCTCGCGTCCTGGGACCCCCACGACCGACACCAGGTAACGATCGTCTTCGACGGCGTCCGACCGGACGGGCCAGGCGACGGTCCGCTCGCCGTCGACCGATTATCCATCCAGTACAGCGACACGCGGACGGCGGACGACGTCATCATCGAGGCCGTCGAATCGTCGTCGGCCCCGCGCCGACTCGTCGTGGTCAGCAGCGACCGGCAGGTGCGGACGGCCGCCCGGCGCCGGCGGGCGCGGTCGTTGGACGCCAACACCTTCATCACGCAGGTACTGCGGGAGCTGAATCGAACGGGCCGCACGGGCCCGCGGGAACCGCGCCAGAAGTTCCACGGTCTGGAACCGGGCGAGGCGGACTACTGGTTGGAGCAGTTCGGCCTCGAGGCGGAGCACGACGAGGACGCGTAGTCGAACGGGCCAGGTTGCGCGACCCGATCCGATTCGCCGGCTTCGATCCGCAACGTCGCGTTGGGATCAGTCCGCCCTGGCCTGCTGGTCGAGCCGTTGGAGTCGGGCGCGGGACCATCGATGGGTCGGTGTGATCGACAGGATACGTCGATACTGCTCCGCGGCGCCGACCCGTCCGTCGGGTCGGCGTTCGAGCGCCAAGGCCAACAGCGCCCTGGCCTCGACGTCGTCGGGATGGCGGTCGAGGATCCGCCGGGCGGTGGCGATGGCCTCTTGGTCCCTGTGCGTTTGCAGGTCGGCGTAAGCGAGCACGAGCAGGGCCTCGGGTTCTTCCGGCGCGAGCGTGACGGTCTGGCGGGCTGCGTTGGCGGCGCTGTGCAGGTCGCCTGAACGAAGATGGGCGTCGGCCAACATGAGCCACAGCGTCGGTTCGCTGGCATGCTCCTTGATCGCCTGTTCGAGGACCCGGGCGGCCCGGGCGGGCTGGCCGTTTCGCAGCAGGGCCGTCGTCACCGCCCGGATCGCGCCGGCCGACGTGGGCGGGTGGGGGTCCGTTCGTTCCTCGGTCGACGCGTCCGTCTTCGTTCGGGTCAGCGGCATCAGGGTGTCGACGGCCGCTGCGTTCCAGCCGGCGGCCAGGAAGGCGATGCCCGCTTCTTCGTGGAGCAGCGGGTTGTCGGGCGCCAGATGGACGGCGAATTGGTAGCATTCGGCCGCCTCGGTGTCGCGCCCCAGCAGGGACAGCGCCTGCCCCGCCAGCGTGTGAACGGCGGGCGTCTGCTCGAAATCGGCCCGACGCGGCTCGATGATCTCCAGCGCCTGTTCACACAGATCGGCTGCGATCAGGGACTCGACGTAGGTCAACAGGTAGTCGACCTCATCGGGATCGGCCAGGTAGGCGTCTTGGTAGTGGATCAGGGCCTCCTCGCGCCGGCCCTGTCGTTCGGCGATCACGCCCTGCAAGTAGGTGGTCTCGGGCGTCATCGGCGGGCGCGCCGCCGCGGCGTCCAGGGCGGACCGCGCCTTGGAGACCTCACCCCTCTCCAGATGGATCCGGGTGGCCAGCAGGTATCCGTCGGTGAATTCCGGGTCCAGTCGGAGCACTTCATTGCACTGTTTGAGCGCGTCGTCGATGGCGCCGTTGTCGTAGCTTTTCTGGGCCAGCTGGAGCTTCACGCTGGCCCGCATGTGGCTCCAGCGCTGATGCGCTTCATCGGCGCGCTTATTGTGGAACAGCTCCGAGCATCCGGCCAACAGGAGTAGAGCGGTCAGGGCACCCGGCGCAGAACGGATCGGGGTTCTGGTCATTTCTCGGCGCCCTCCCCGTCCGACGCGTCGTCCGACGCGTCGGGCTGCTCGTCGGGAGGCGGGAGGATCACCGGCCCGTTCGGGATCGCGGGGTCAGGGGGTCCGACCGGCCCGAGCGACGAATCGCCCATCAGACGCCGAGAAATGACGCTGCGGATCGAGCCGACCCGGTAGTCGCACGAATGGCGTCCGATGAGCCTTTCCTTCAGCCTGATCGCCGGCAGGTTCTTGGGGCTAATGTGCAGGGCCATCCGGGCGTCCCACAGGGCCTTGTCCTGCCGGCCCGCCCGGTAGTGCTGAAGGGCCATGTGGTAGTGGGCCAGCGCCAGCCGGTCGCGCCCGAACGCCTGAACCCCGCGTCGCATCCCGATCCGGAGTTTCATGGCCTCCTCGGCCAGCTCGTGCCCGACTTTCGCGTAGTCCGACTCGTCCTTGACGATGTGCACCGTCAGCAGGATGATCACTTCCTCGCGGTTGGTCATGTCGTTCGTTGCTCGGAACAGCGCCCCGACGATGGGGATGTTGCCCAAAACCGGCACCTGGCCGCGAACCGCGTTCGTTGACTCCCGAAACAGCCCGGCGATCAGGATCGTGTGCCCGTCACGCACCAGGATGTTCGACGTGACCTCGGTGGTCGTCTCGAACGGCAGGTTGGACTCGTTCAGCGAACCGGCGCTATCCTCGGGGTGGATCTCCATCCGGACGTAACCGTCGTCGCCGATGAAGGGACGGAAGATGAGCTGCGTGCCGGTCTCCAGGAACTCCACGGTTTGGATCGCGGTGGTCTCGGTCACCGTAGTGGTCAGGTAGCCGTCCCGTCGGCCGACCATGACCTGGCCCCGCTGCTTGTTGAGCGCCAGCACTTTCGGATTGGCCAACACCGTCGTGTCGCTGACCTGCTCCAGGGCGCGGATGAAGACGGCCACCTGGTCCTTGATGATGCCGAACGTGAACCCGCCCGGGTCCACCGCGCCGTTGAAGTCGGTCCTAAGGGTCGTGTTGGTGTTGTTGAGCTCTGCCTGCGGCACGTTGCCCGTGGTCAGATCGGTCACGCCGGGCGAGGTCGAGGCCAGCATCTCGAAGTCGACGCCGGACACGATGTTGAAGTCGATGCCCAGCGCGTTGTTCTCGTTGAGCTCGGCACGCAGGATGGTGGCCTCGATCAGCACCTGTTTCGGTCGGACGTCGATCTCCTTGATGACCTTCTCGATCGCCTTGATTCGGCTGGGGGTGTCGTAGACCAACAGGACGTCGTGGTCGGACAAGGTGTTTCCGCCGGCCTCGGTCACGGATGTGTCCAGCCCGGTCTTGGTCTCCGGGGTGGCGGCGATCTTTCCCTCCTTACTGAGCAGGGGTTGGAGCAGGGGCTGGATGTCGGTGACGCTGACGTAGTTGAGGCGGAAGACCCGGGCGACGATGGGCTCGACCTCCTCGACGGGCTCGGCCTCGGTCTTCTCTTGGAGCGTGTAGACGTAGATAAACCTTTCGCGTTCCTCGAAGGTGCAGTTGTTGGCCCGCAGGATCGAGTCGAGCGCCTCGTGGAAGGTCACGTCGAACAGGTCGGCCGTGACCGTGCCCTTGACGTTGGGGCTTGCGACGATGTTCTTGCGGCTCTGCGTGGAGAGCATCCGCAGGACGGTCGAGAGGGGGACGTCGGCCACGTGGATCTCGACGCGGTCCTGGCTCTTGACCACGATGGTCGATTCGATTGCCGATCCGGGGGTCGAGGTATCGGCGGTCGGGGCGGCAGCAGCCGTGTCGGTCGGGTGGGTGGCGGGTTGGGTCTGCGCCTTTTTGGCGGGTGAGATCTGGGCGACGGCGCCGGCCTGCGGGCCGGTCAGCACCGCGCACAGCGACAAGACGAGCAACCAGGAATTTGTTGTGGACCCCAGCATCCTGCCGTACATGGCCTGCTTCCGCGCCGACTAGCCAAGCGGCCAACCTCTTCCATGAGGACACCTATAGGATCGGCAGTTTGGGCGCGATTCCAAGGCCAATTTTTGGCCGAAAATTATCGGTCATTCCTGAGCGGGGACCGAGGTGGGATAATGTCCTGGGTCCCAATGACATGCTAATAAATAGCAAAAGGCGCTATAATAACCTATAACGGCTTGCGTCCCCCGGCCCCTGGACCCCGAGCCCTGGACCCGGGCCACGGGCCCCGAGCCCCATGCCGCCCCGCTACGGCTTAACCACCGGCTTCTTGGCCCGGGGCTTCGCCGGCTTGTCCTCTTCGACGACGCGAACCTTCAGCGTCCCGTTGCGGAGCACATCGAGCATGTCCTTGAGCAGTCGGTTGGTCTCCAACGCCTCCCGGAACGTGGACCTGCGTTGCACTGCGGGATCGGGGATCTGGGCTTCGGCGCGAGGCGTTCGGATCAGCTCGGAGCCCGCCAATCCGACGAGGACGCCCCCGGCAAACACCAGCGCCCAGGTCCGATAACGCCATTGACGAGGGGACGCGGCCTGCGATGACATCACGATCTCCTTCCGATTTGAGTTCGTTGGTTATTCGTTCCGCGCGGTCAGGGATCGGTTCGGCTCTCGATCCGAGGATCCGCGTCGCGAACCACCCGATGACGTCAAGGGGCCAGCTCGCGACGCCAGGTCCCTGGAACCACGTTCAATCGTGTTGCACGATACCGCTTTGGCGGGTTCAAGGCCAGGTTGGGATTATACGTCACGCTGACGCTATCCCAGACCGTGATCTGTCCGTGGGCGATCACCGCGCCTCCGATCTGTGTCGACAGTCTCAACTCGGTCGAAACGCCGGTGATGTGGACGAGTCCCTTTATGACACCCGGGTACACGTCGTTGGCGTCGGTGTCCTCATCGCCTTCGTATGGGAAACCCACCGGGTTGAAATTCACGCCCGTATCGGGCTCCGACAACGGGTACTCGATCCCAATGTCGCAGTCGCCGTTGACGATCAGGGCCGGAAAGTCTGACCGATGGGGTTCCCAGTAGATGCCCTTGCTTATGATCACCTTCTGAGGCGAAACGACGTCCACGACCAGTGTGCCCTCAATGCGGCAGTTCTCGATCGTCAGGTCATTGCCTTGCGTATCGATGTGGTACAGCCCGTCCGGGTTTCCCGTCGTGTCCACGATCTGGTTGGCAAGTACGCCGCTTGGGATGGCTGCCCAGGAGATCGGTGTGGCTAGGCTTCGATAGTAGTTGATGGTGGCGGACGTCGGGAGTTCCTTAGGCGGGGCATTTTCGGTCACACTGCCCGTGATGGTCCCGAGGTTGGCGACCAGCTTGGCCTCGACGTCGCCGTTCAGGGTGGCACCGGAATCGTTGTAGAACGTGCCGAAGCCGAAGCCGGCGTCGTAGCTGCAGAAGGCGGGCGCGCCGTCGACGGTCAGGACCGAATTTTCCTGGACGGTGAATACGCCGCACGCGTGGACGGCCGCCTGGAGACAGTTCAGGGGAGGGGGTACGGCCAGGACGCTGTAGGCGAACACGGCGTCGTCGACATCGCCGCTGCCGGTGATCCGGACCGGGTGATCGGGATCGTTGGCCAGGTCGTCGTCGACCTCGTCCACCAACGTGAAGTAGCACATGCCGCCGTCGAAAATTATGCCAAATAGCTGGCCACTGACTAGCCCGAGGCTGGTCCGCCAGTTGTCATACACCGCAGAGCCCCCGATGGCTATTTCGACGGCGGATCTGGCATAGAACCGGGCCAGGCCCGCACCGGCGGCGCTCTGGGCCGTGTGATGGTGGATTCGGGTGACCATCAGCGATGACAGGCTGATCACCGCGACGATCACGGCCGAGCCCAGGACGGCGAGGTAGGCTGACCCTCGCCGGCGATGCCGCATCGTCTGTCCTATCCGTATCACAATGGGTACTCCCTGGTGCGGCCCCGTAGGGCCCTCAATTCGACCACCGCGTTCCCGTTGTACGTGACCGTCACGGTAATCCGTTTGAGTCCGACCTCGAAGTCGGGGGGGACCACATTGTCGAGATCGGTCAGTGTAACGCCGACCACCTCCACGGAGCGCGTCGATTCGGTCCGTTCCGGGATGTCATTGCCGTCCGCCAGTTGAGGCGGCGAGGCCGTCCACCCGGCGTAGTCGTCGACGTCGTCATACAGGCTACGGTTGCCGGCGGCCTGTTCAATTGCTTCGACCCCGAAGAAGGCACGGGGCGCCAGGTCCGGGTCTTCGTAGTTCTTGCTGAGGATCTCGGCCATGAGCTGTCGGGCCAGCATCTGGCCGGTCTGTTTGTTCCCGTCGATCTGTCGGGTCATGGCCACACTCGAGAGCGTCGTCAGCGCGGCCACCATCATCACACCAACAATCACGACCGAGACCGTGACCTCCACCAGGCTGAGCGCTGGCCTGGGGATGTGAAGCCTGCTGAGGGTGCGGCCGGCAGATCGCATCAATTCACCACCTCCGGGGCGTTGAGCATCTGAACGGAGGTATCGATCCGGGAGGACGAGTCCAGTGCGGGATGAAGCGTGACATTGACACACGTCATGCGCGATAGGGTGCGGCTCGTTGGCTGGCCTGCGGTCGTGATCGTCCCGTAGACCTTGAACAGCATGGACCCACCGCTTGGGGCCGTCCAAGACGACCCCCCATTCGACGTTTCCACGAGATGAGTATTAGGGGGTGACGCGTTCCGATCTTGGTACTGAGCCCTGCACGAGTGGGCGTCCGACACGTGCTCGAGGACCAGGCACAAGCGCTGGCCGGGAAACAGGCCCGACACACTGCTGAACGCGACTTCTTGCCATGGCGTGTAGGAGTCGCCGAGGGAAGACTCGTCGACCAAGATCCCTTCCAGCACCATTCTGGTGGGCAGACCACTGATCGTGGCCTGACGCAACTGCACATTAACCTGGCCGTTTGTGGCACCATTTGACATCGCTGGAAACTGGACTCTTGTGACGCTCCAACTGACCGCGTCAGCTGGGAGCGAGGGGAGGAAGTATTGCCCGATCCAGTGCCCGCTGTCGACCACGAAATCACTCAGATCGCTCGTGCTATTATAGCTGACGAGAAGTGTTTCGGCGCCTTCGACGTCGGCGCCTGGCTCTTCGACATCCTCAGTGTTGAATTGGTAACTCACGAAGAGCTGCTGAACGTCCTCCAGGATGTTAACCACGGGACCGCCGTTGTACTGTCGTGTCAGCGGGTCGCCGGGCGCACCCAGCCACTCGTAGCGGATGCTCTCATCTTGTCCATCGGCGTCGCGATCGGGGACGGTAAACACCAGGGCGGTGATCGTGTTCTCTGATATGGTCAGGGCGCAGCCTGCGTCTTGGATGAACAGGTCGAGCGCCGATGTCGCCGCACGGATTCGGGCCGCCGGGTTCGTCCCGTCGTCGACGGCCCGCGTCGTCAGGACGATGGTCGAGGCGATGCCGGCCATCAGGACGGCCATCGAGACCACGCTGACGAGCAGCTCGGCCAGGGTGAAGCCGGGGTGCGACGGGGTCCGGTAACACGAACGGTTTGGGCAAGGCGATGGGGCGGTCATCGGAACCGCTCCTACTGTCTCGAGACCTGTCCGGTATCCGAATCGACGAGCAGCGTGATCTGCTGGCTACCCACCGCGATCACCACCGAAGCGCTGCTGTCGGGCTTGCCGTAGGCGTCGAAGATGATCTCGTCGTCCCCGCCGAGGAAGGCGGACACCATCGTGAGCTCATAGGGCGGCGCGCCGAGATCCACCGTGTAGTCGCTGCCTGGTCTGTCAAGATCCGGTATGCCGGGCAGCGTGTACAGGCCGGTACTGCTGAGGCCCTGGACGGCTTGGGGGGTCCCCGTGGTGATCGCCCGCTGGCGGGCCAGGGCCAGATCGGCCTCGATCCGTTTGGCCGCCGCTTCAAGCTGGTGATGGACGGCTGAGCTGCTGTAGATGCCCATCCCTACGGCCGCCAGGACCGCCGTGATGACGATCACGACGATTAGCTCGACCAATGTAAAGCAACGGGGCCGCGCTCGCCGCGGCCCAGTTGCTTGCAGGGAATCCCTGGACGAATCGACACGTTGCAACACGACTGATC
>CAYOGX010000032.1:0-12776 GCA_964403235.1 uncultured Planctomycetales bacterium
CCGATGACCCTGGCCTCGACCGTCAAGTGGGCTGACTTGTCCGGTTCCTCGAGCCTGGCCAGGCCGGAGACGAAGATCATCATGTTCCCTTCCTCTTTGCCGATCCCGCCCGTCGACTCGAACTCGCTGTTCGCCTGGGCGCGGACGGCGACCGTCGCCAACAGCGCGCACTTATCGAATCCGTACTCGGCCAGCGCCTTGGCGGGCTCGACCAAGCCGTCGGGCAACGGTGGAACCTGATCGTCGCCCTTTGCGTTCTTGATGAAATGGTACGTCAGACGGAACGACGGCTGGGGTTGATCGAGACGCTCAACCATCTGCGTGAAGGACGTGACCTGGCCCTTAGCGCCGACGATCAGGATCGTCTGCTGGTCCTCGTCCACGGTGACGCGCAACGCCGGGCTGGTGATCGCCTTCAGCAGCCGCATCACCTCTTGGGCCGAGCGGTGCTTGATTTGAAGCACGACCGGCTTGGTGGGCTCGCAGGCGGCCCCGTATTGCTCGAAGAACCTCTCCAGCCGTGCGAGTTCCTCGGGTGTTCCCCGTGCGATGACGGCTTGGGACACCGGGTCCACAGCCGTCCTCAGCGTCGATTCACCCTTCTTTCCGGCGAGGATCAGATTCCTGATCGAGTCCATCACAGCCGGGACCAGCGGGTCCTTGAGCTTGAAAACGCGCACTTCGTGCTCCGGCGCCTTGGGGGCGGGCTTGGTATCGAGTAGCTGGATCAGCTTCCGAACGGCTTCCTGCTGCTCGGCCGTGGCGGAAACGACGATGGTGTTGGACCTCTCATCTGCAGCCGCTTTGACCGTCGGCCCGACGAGCGTGTCGATGGCGTTCAGGGCGACCTCCGTGGAAATGTGCTCCAGAGCATACAAAGTGATCTGCTTGGGCTCGGCCAGCGCACGGACCGCCGCGACGGCGGGCGACGTTCTTGTCGCCCTGCCGACCCTCTTGCCGGCGGCGCGCCTGGCTTCTGGGGGCGCCGGCGGCGCTACCCGCACTGCCCTTCTAGCCGGGGGCTTGGGTGGCTCGGCGGCGATCAGGGCGGAACCAGCGGCAAACCACAACGCCAAGACGGTGTTAATTGCGATTCGGCGGTGCATGGGGTCAGCTCCCTTCGTTTGCAGATCGCGGTGCTACGAATCGCCTCGAGCGACCGCTGCCTGCGAGACCGGGTACAGGATGTACACGTGCACGCGCGGATGTCCGGACTCGCGCGGCATGGCGACAAAAGACGACGCGGACTTGCCGGTCAGCTCGACCGACGCCACGGGCATCGGCGACGCTCCGCGCGGTGGCTGAACGGCCTGCGTCGGCTCGACCGGGCTGTGGGCGATGCGCACAACGGGAGCGCGGTCGTCCGACGGCCGCGAACGGATCAGATACCAACCCGCGCCGGCGGCGATGAGAACGGCAGCGGCGATTCTGGCCAGACGACCGTACCACGGCGCGGCCGGGGCCTGTGGGATCTCGCTCTCGCGGCGCAACTGGTCGAACGCGTCGTTCAGCGCCCGCATCTGGTCGGCGTAGCGTCGGCAGTCGGCACAGATATCCACATGGGCGTCGAGGGCCTCGATAGCCGACGCCTCGGCAACCCCGTCGATGCGATCGTGGATCAGGTCCCGCGCGTCTTGGCATCTCACGTTGTCTGTGTGTCTACTTGTCATGCGCTCCGGCCCATTCGGGATAGCGCTCGAGGATCATCCGCCGCAGCGACTCCCGGGCGGCCCGAACGTGAACGCGGGCCGTGCTCTCGGCAATCTGCATGACCGCCGCGATGGCCCGATAGTCCATGTTCTCTAGATGCCGCAGCACGATGGCGGTCCGTTGCCGCTCGGTCAGCTCGGCGAGGAGCGTCTTGAGGATCTCGCCCAGTTCGCGCGTTTCGATCCGCGTCGCCGGCTGCCGGTCTGCCCCCGACCTGATCCGCGTCGCCGCGATGCCCACCAGGTGTCGGCGCCGTACGGCCGTCTTGCGCCGATGCAGCAGGCAGCGCTGGATGACGATCCGGTAGAGCCAGGGGGCCCATTTGCGTTGATCCTCGAGCTGCGCTCGCTTCTGTTCAGCCGCGATCAGGGCGTCGTGGATGAGGTCCTCGGCATCGTGGTGGTCCCAGCAGAACCGGTAGGCCAGCCGGACGAGCCGCTCCCGCCCCGGCGGCGCTAGGTCGGCATCGTCGACCGGCGGATCGGCAGCGGGCGGCCTCCGTGACGGGACGGCCGTCGGACCCGTCTGGGAATCCTCCACGGGTGCTCCTTGTGTCATCAATGTTGATGCGCGGCCCATGGCGTTCGTTTAGGCGGAATCCGCCGGTTGGCTGTTGGACAAAACACGATCGGGCAGAACGATTCTATTCATTGTACCGCCCCGGGGCTGCCAGGGACGCACGCCGCGCGTTTCGGGCCCACTTGCGCCACGCGCCCGGGGCGTGTACAATCTGGCCCCAACACCAGCCGCACCGTATCCGTCGAACAGCGAGGGTGATCCGTGTCCGATTCGATGACCGCCGTATTGGCGTTCGTTCCCATCCTGAGCATCTTCCTGTTTCTGGTCCTGCTGCGCTGGCCGGCCGTCCAAGCCATGCCCGTGGGGTACGTCATCACCGTCGTGCTCGGCATGACCGTCTGGCAGATGCCCGCAGTCGCCGTCGCGGCTGCGAGCATCAAGGGCTTGATCCTCTGCGTGAACCTCCTGTCGATCATCTTCGGGGCGATCGTGCTGCTGATGACGCTCCGGCACAGCGGGGCGCTGGCCGTCATCCGCCGCGGGTTCCTCGATGTGTCAGCCGACCGCCGCGTCCAGGCCATCATCGTCGCGTGGCTGTTCGGCTCGTTCATCGAAGGGGCGGCGGGCTTCGGCACGCCGGCGGCCATCTGCGGTCCGCTGCTGTTGGCGCTGGGTTTTCCGGCCATGGCGGCCTGTACCGTCGCGCTGATCATCCAGTCGACGGCCGTCACGTTCGGCGCGGTCGGCACCCCCATCCTCATCGGCATGGGCGAATCGCTCGACCCCGTCTTCGCCGCCGTCGCACAGGCCGGCATGGACAAGGGCACGTTCATCTATCGCATCGGCGTGTTCGCGGCCCTGCCCCACGCCATCGCCGGGACGCTCATCCCGCTCGTGATGGTCTGCATCATGACGCGCTTCTTCGGACGGGCCAGATCCTGGCGCGAAGGGCTGGGCGTGTGGCGGTTCGCGCTCTTCGCCGGGCTGGCCTTCACCGCGCCCTATCTGGTCTTCGCGACGGTGTTGGGCCCCGAGTTTCCCTCCCTCGTCGGCGCGCTGATCGGTCTGGCCATCGTCGTGCCCGCCGCACGACGCCGGTTCCTCTTGAAGAACCTGACCACCTGGGACTTCCCCGACCGCAACGAATGGGAAGCGCAATGGACCGGCAACATCAAACCCGACGATGACGACCGGGACCCGCGCATGGGTCTGTTCCGTGCGTGGCTGCCCTACCTGATCGTCGCCGCGCTGCTCGTAATGACCCGTCTGCCGTCCCTGCCGGTCAAGGCGTGGCTCCGGTCGGTCAACATCCGGTACGACGACATCCTCGGCACGGGCCTGTCGCAGGACTTCCCCTTCCTCTACCTGCCGGGGACGATCTTCATGCTGGTCTCGGTGGCCATGCTGTGGGTCCATCGCATGCAGGCCCGCCAGCTCGCCGCCGCGTGGGCCGAGTCGGCCCGGCTGCTGGCCCGCCCGGCGTTGGCGCTGGTCTTCGCCGTCGCGCTGGTTCGCGTCTTCATCGACTCGGGGCCGGCCATGAGCGGCACGGATCTGGCGAGCATGCCGCTGACCCTGGCCGCCGCCGCTGCCGATCTGGCCGGACGGTCCTGGCCTTTCTTCGCACCCGTCATCGGCGCGATGGGCGCGTTCGTCGCCGGAAGCAACACCGTGTCGGATCTGATGTTCGCGCTGTTCCAGTACGGCGTGGCCGACCGCACCGACACGCCGCACCTGGTGGTCCTCGGGTTACAGGCCTACGGGGGGGCGGCCGGCAACATGATCACCGTCCACAACGTCGTCGCCGCCGCCGCCACCGTCGGTCTAGCCGGCGTCGAGGGCGCCCTGATCCGAAAGACCATCTGGCCGATGGCCTACTACCTCCTCGTTGGCGGCACGCTCGGACTGCTGTTCGCGTATGCGCTCTTCGCGAACGTCTTCTAGCGCCGGGGTCACCACGCCCGGTGGGTAGGACGCCTGACGGGACTGGCCGGGATAGTCGAAGTTTCGGGGGGCGTTGGTTCGAAAGGAGGCTGGCATGCGTTGCTTTCCATCCTTGCTTGGGTGTGGACTGTTGGTTGTGGCCGTTCTGACCGCCGGCGTCGCGTTGGCGGTCGAGCCGGCGGGGATCGTCTACCAGAGCGAGGCGATCTCGTCGCCGAAAACGGCGTGGCAGTTGAACAAGCGGACGGCCGATCGGTGGATGCTGTGGACCACCGAGCAGGACATCGAGCGCAAACGATCCGGCCGGGCGGTGCTGGCGAGCCCGTCGGTGGCGGCGGATCGCAAGTCGCCGGCCGAGGGCGCGCCGCCGCTGCACAGCGTCGTGACCGATCTGAAGCCCGGCTGCTACCTCGTTTACGTGAGCAATCCCGGCGGTCAGCCGCTGGGCTACTCACTCGACGGCAAGACGTGGATCAAGCACGCGGGCGGCGAGCTGGCCCTGGGCGCGCGCAACATAGCCAACGGACGGTTCGAGCTGTGGGTCGACGACCGGTACGCCCATCCGTCGAGCAACCCCGGTCCGGGTTACTACGACTACGTCCGGTTCGTTCCGATCCCCGAATCGGCGCTGAACGTCGAACGCCGCCCGGCCTGGGTCGGGTTGGATCGCTGGGTGCAAAAGGACGGCCGGGGCTTCGTCGTGCCCGCCTGGCAGACGATCGACCGGATCGGCTTCGAGCGGGACCACGACTGCCTCAGAGGGCAAAGGCCCGGTGACCGGTTCACGTACGTCTTCGACCGCGCCGGTACGTTCTACCTGGGCGTCCTGATGAACGACGACGTGGACGGAACCGAGCAGTTGGCCGCCAGCCTGAACGGTAGCGAGATTGGCTGCATCATCGGCGATCGCCCGCGCGACCGCCTGGATCTGTTCACGTTCAAGCAGCCGTTGAAGGTGGCCAAGGGCGACAAGCTGACGTTTACGTGCGAGACGGCCGTCGGCTTCTATCGCGTCTACAAGCTGTGCTTCGCACTCGTGCGGATCGTTCCGCCGCCGCCGTCACTCGAGCACGTCGAGGTCTGGTCGCCCGAACCCGGGGCCGTGGATCTGTGCTGGACGACCACGACCATCGTTGAAACGGGCGCCGTCGAATACGGCGTGGTGGGTCAGGCTCCCAAGACCACCCGAAGCGAGTACCGGGGCCGTAACCACCGCGTCAGGCTCCGCGGGCTCGACCCGAGCAAATCGTACCAAGCGAGGATCGCCACGGAATACGACGGCAAGCGGCTGACCTCCGAACCGGTCCGATTCAAGCCAGCGCCGAAATCGCCCCCGCCCACGAAGCCGCAGATGATCGAGCTGACCGTGCCCGAACCCACCGACCACGCGCGTCGTCACTGGCCGGCCACGGTCGGCATCCCCTTCGCCAAGGGCATGTTGGCCAAGGTCGATGATCTGCGTCTGTTCGACGCAGCAGGCCGACCGCGTCCGCTCCAGGCCGAGCGTTTCAGCCGCTGGCCCGATGGCAGCGTCAAATGGGCGATCCTTAGTCTGGCGGCCGACACGACGACAGGGGCGCCCGTCCGGTATCAGTTGAAGGCCCAGCCGACGTGGTCCGGTCCGGGACCGTCGCTCGCTGACACCGTCACGATCCAGGAGACCGACCAGGCGTGGCGCGTGAGTACCGGCACGTTGGCGTTCGACGTCGGCAAGAAGACGCCGGCGCTGTTTCACAACGTCGGGGTCGACCGAAACAGCGACGGCAAGGTGACGGATGACGAGCGCGTCAAGGCCAAACCCCTCGGCGCCAATCTCAAGCTGGAGACCGGCGACGGCGTGTTCCTGACCTGCGGACCGCCTGAGCCGGGCAGCTTCGAGCTAGAGACGAACGGCCCGGTGCGGGCCGTCCTCAAGTGGTCGGGGCCGCTGATCAGGGCCAAGGGTGCCCCCAGCTGGTGGTACCTGGTGCGGCTAACGCTGTGGAAGGGTCAGCCGGTGATGGCCGTCAACGTCTCGATCTGCAACGACCAGCCGAGCCCGAAGTTCCGCGAAGTGACGGCCCTGGCCCTGCGCGTGCCGTTGGACGGGACGGGCGGCGTCCGCGGCGGTCTCGACGGTCGGCCACTGGCGAGCGTGCCCGACGCGGATGGGCTGTGGATCCACCAGGACAGGAACAACCGCTACCGTCTCCGCACGCCCGAAGGCCTCGTCGACGGCCAGCGCGCCACCGGCGTGGCCACGGCCGCCGATGACCGGACGCGCGTGACCGTGCTGATCCGCGACTTCTGGCAGACCTATCCCAGCGGATTCGCCATCAAGGGCGACGGCGTGCACGTGCGGCTCCTGCCGGCGTTGGCGGCCGATACGTACAGCGACCCGGACAGCGATGACGAGAAGTGGTTCGGCCGGCTCTGCGCCTGGTTCAAGGACGGCAAGTACCTGTTCCGCGCGGGGCAGTTGACGCAGCACGACGTGTACGTCCGCTACGACCGACCTGGCGACCAGAACGACGCAGCGCGTTTCGCCGCGTGGATGTCACAGCCGTTGCTGCCGCAGGCGGCCCCGGCGTATCTGTGCGGCACGGGCGTGTTGGGTCGGCCGATCTTCGCGCGGACCCAGGGCGTGTGGGACAGCTATGAGCGGCTCTTCGAGCGCACATTCACGAACCATCTCAAGGACCGCGAGAAGCGCCGCACCTATGGCTGGATGCACTACGGCGACTGGTTCGGCGAGCGGATCCTCAACTTCGGGAACAGCGAGTACGACACGGCCTGGGCAACGGGCGTGCAATGGATGCGGACCGGCGACCGTCGCTGTTTCGACCGCGGCCTGCAGATGGCGCGGCACTTCAGCACCGTCGACACGCTGCACGGCTCCTTTGCGGACAGCGGACGATGCCTCGTGTGGACCCACTGCTTCAATCACCTCGGCACGGGCCTGACGTTCGACGACCTGAAGTTCGGCCCGGACGACAAGGACGCCCAGACGTATCTCAAGCGCTTCGGTCGTATGCTGCATGGCGCGTTGGACGCGCAGGGCCACATCTACCAGGAGGGTAACTGGCTGTATGCGGCCATGACGGGCGATTGGTGGTTCCGCGACGTGGCCGAGCGCGTCTGCATGCATCAGGCCGCCAGGCTGACGCCCAACTTCAACTTCGGGATCGAGCGCTCCGGGGGCTGGCCGCTGATCAACGCGGCGGCCGCCTATAACTTCTCCGGCAATCCCTACTACCTCAACGCCGCCCGCATCATGATCGAGCGCTGCCTGCAACGACAGGACCCCGCCACCGGCGGCTGGCTGCACAGCCCGCCGAAGGGCGAGACCGACGGCGTGGCCGTCATCGGCGGCAAGGCCTTCGCCGTCGGCATCCTCACCTACGGCATTTTGCGCTATCTCGACCAGGAGCCCGACGACCGGCCCGGCGTCCGCCACATGCTGGTCCGCGGCGCCGACTGGCTGATGAACGAGTCCTGGAACCCCGGCAAGGGCTTCCGCTACATCAGCAACTCGCCCACACACCGCGACACCGGCAGCCGAGGCGTCACCTGCCTGCTTAACGCCGAGGTCATCGCCTTCGCTCATGAGCAAACGGGCGATCCGAAGTACCTGTCCTTCTGGCGGGAGATGATGCGCGGCGTGCTCGACAGCATCTCCAGCGGTATGGGCAAGAGCTTCACGATGACGGTTCGCCAGACCGTCTTCGGCCTGGACCGCGCGAGACAGCGAGGCATCACCACCGCACCGGCCCCGCCCACGCCGTAACCGCACATGATCTTACATGGCCAAGGAGCGACCCTAACGGGTCGCCTCTTGACCATGCCACCCAAGCAGTGACTGGCTAGGCACCGCTACCACTCGCCGCCACTTACTTCCGTGCCTGGAACGAGACTTTGATCTCAGGTGACGCGTCCCCTTCGAATAGCTCGCCTTCGGCGTAGCTCCAGTTGTGGCTGGCCG
Source organism: uncultured Planctomycetales bacterium (assembly GCA_964403235.1). GTDB lineage: Bacteria > Planctomycetota > Phycisphaerae > UBA1845 > JAFGLZ01 > JAFGLZ01. The sequence goes on from CAYOGX010000032.1 coordinate 8,135, forward strand.
AGTGGATCTGGTTGGCGAGCGTCGAGGTGATCCATCGGCCGTCGGGGGCCTGGACGGCCAGCGCGATGCCTCGGAACTTGAACAGGTCGTGCGGCTTGTTGGTGAGCTGCACGGTGTTGGCCATCTTGATCCGCTTGAGCCAATCTTTCGGCAAATCGATGATGTGCTCCTGCCACTGGCTGATGGGGGCCTTGTTCGGCGGGATCTGACAGAGCTGCTGGCCGTTGAGCAGGATGAACTTCTTGGCGTAGGCACCGGCGTTGACGTCGAACAGCTCGACGCGGAGTTTGGCGGCCTTGATCTTGGCCAGATCGGCCGGCTTGATCGCCGCGCCACCGGCCCAGGGCGGCCCCAAGGGCGTCGGCTTGAGCAGGCAATACGACCGACGGGCGACGTCGGGACGGTAGGGCCGGGGCAGCGGCCGGTTCGGGCGTGTGGCTGGACTGCTGGCGACCGTCGTGGGCTTCGGCTTGGTGGTGGTCGGTTGTGTGGCCGGCTTCGTCTTGGCGGTCGCAGTGCTCGACCTGGTCGTTGCGGGGGCGCTCGAGGTGGTCGTCGCAGGGGCGGTCGACGTGGCCGGGACCGTTGTGGTTGGGCGCGTCGCGGAAGCGACCACTTTCAGCGGTACCTCGGCCAGCAGCCAGGCCTCCAGCGTGGGCGCCGAGAACACGAACGGCACCGACGTCTGCGCGATCGGCGCGGTGAGGGTGACCTCGCCCGTCATGGCAGCACAGTCGACCCGCAGCATCTGCCAGCCGGCGCCCTCGGCCTTCTGGACGGCGGCCGGCTTGCCGTTGACGCTCATCGGACCGATCGGTAGGACGTTGGCCCCGCGCGAAATCAACAGCATGTCGGCACGTGGCAGTCGCGCCGACGGCAGGGCGAGACGCAACGTCACTTGAGGGGGCTTGCCGGCTGACGGCTGGGTCGCCGGCTTGCTCGCAGACGATGTGGCCACCGTGCTGATCGAACCGGGCGTGACCTTCACCGAGGCCGTCGCGTCCTGCCCCCGGCACGTTCGGCCGCCCGCCAGGACCCGCACGCCGCGCGGCCTCGGATCGGGCGACGACGCGGGAACCAGCTCCCAGACCGCCACGGAACAGCCGGGCACGTGCAGCCTGACTGGCTTGGCGGCGGTCAGTGGAGCCGCCAGCAGTTCGCGGTATGGGTAGACCAACTCGATGTCCCACACAGCGGTGGGCATGCCCATCCGGCGTGGGCGCTCGGCCAGCGTCAGGTCGAACGTCTGGTCAGCCGGCGCGGGGTTCCGCAATAAGACGATGCCCTTGCGAGCCGACCAGTGCACGTAGCCGTAGACGCCGCCGTTCCGCGGCTCTCGGCCGACCATACGGGTGTGGACCATGGTGGCCGCGTTGTGGATGGCCCATTGCGTCGCCCGGCCGACGACGTCCCACCACTCGGCATTCAGCAGCGACGGCGTCAAGTACAGTTCCTTGAGCATCACGCCCCGGCCGTAGTACATCACGACGTAGTCGCTCCACTCGCGGAGCGTCTCGTTGGGTCCGCCAAGTCGATTCCGCCGGCCGTGGATGATGCCGTGCGTCATCAGGGCCGATAGGGGACACTGCACCCGTTCGACGCGGTATTTCTTGTAGAGGTGTTGGTCGCGGTAGCTCATGGCCCACTGGCGAGGAGAAGACTGCGGGTAGTGCGTGTCGTACCCGAAATCGCTCGCGCCCATCCAGACGGCATCGGCGTTCATCAGCCACCACGGGCTGAGCCACGCCCCGCTGGTGACGTTCAGGAAAATGCCCGGCTGCAGCTTGCGCTCGTAGGCCAGCAGGTCCAGTTGCGCGTCGACGTTGGCCTCGAACCCGTGCCGCGGGGTGGGCAGGTGCAGGTGTCCCTTCGCGCCACAGCGAAACCAGTTGAAGTCGTGCTTGTAGTAAGACAGGTTCGCGTCGCGGATGCGGACCTCGGTGGCCTTGCGGATCGCCGAACCGTATCGCTGGCTGGCCAAGCAGTAGTAGTCGCCGTGGCTCGATTTCTCGTAGCCCTGTTTGACGCCCCAGCCGACGTCGAGGTTCGTGCCGTTGAGGGGCATCCACAGCCCGACGCGGCTGCCGGCCTTGGCGAGCGCATCGGCCAGTGGCTTGTAGCCCTGCGGCAGTATCTTCCGGTTGACGTCCCAGATCGACTGCGGGTTCTGCCAACCGTCGTCAGGCGCGAACGCGTCAAAACGCAGGCCGTACGGCACCAGAAACGCCTTCCGGAATTCCTCGAAGCGTTGGATCAACGTCTCGGCCGCCAGCTCCGTGCCCCGCAGATCGTACCAGCTGTTGTACTGCAGGAAGTTGCGGGGCTTGACCCGCACCCGATTCAGGTAGGCCTCGAAACTGTCGGCCAGATTTTTCTCGACGTCCGCGCCCCAGACGGCGCGCTGGGTGGTGAACTTCTTTCGGCCGGGGAAATGATACAGCCGCACCTGCCCGTCCGGGCCTTCGTGATACCCGGCGGGGTACTCGAGCCCGGCAAACCACCGCCCGTCGACGAACAGGGGTTGCCCGCGCCCCCCGAGGTCCGTCTTGAACTTGCCGGCCAGCTGCTCGACGTGCACTGCGTCGACGACGTCGGCGCTGTCGACGTCGCACCACTTGTGCATGAAGTGCTGCCCGTCGGCGACTTGCAGGTGGACCCGGGCCTTGACGGCCGCAGGCTGCGTGCAGGCGACGGGGATCGTCACGGCCACCTGCTTGCCCTTACCGTTGGGGGGCGTGGTGGTGATTCTGCCCGAGACCCGCAGCGTCTCGGCAGGCACCTGCTTGCCGTTGATCAAACGCAAATGGGGACCTCGATCGGTCACGTCGAGGTGGGTCTTGCCGGGCACGTTTGTAAATCGGACGGTCCGGCAGACGCCGTCCTTGATGCTCACTGTTCGCGAGATCAGTTCGTTGCCGAGGGTGATCCGGTCGGGCTTGACGTCAACGGTGGCGGCCCTGCCGGGGGGGCTTGCGGCCCACAGCACAAGGACAGTGCCGGCCCACAGCGCCGATCCGTGTGAGTTGGCGGTGGGACTCTTGCAGGCTGGATCGCAGAAGCGTCGACGGGTCATGGTCGACGGTGAATGATACCATCGTCCGCCCAACCGGGCCAGAACCCGACCGGGCGAAACTGGCGTGTTCGTGCAAGTTTGCCCTTGTGGACCGCACGCGAGTAGTGGTACACTTACGCCGTCTGACTGCCCGTTGGCTTCTGGCGGACGCGCCTTGCTGGTGACGCCACCACGCCTCCATTAGCCTTCGCCTCAGTCCCACCTGGAGCCGTGACATGATGAGCGTTTACGTAGGCAACCTTTCTTTCGAGGCCACCGAGGAGGAACTCCGGGAGGCCTTCGCCTCCTACGGGACGGTGAACAACGTCTCGATCATCACCGACCGTATGACAGGTCGGCCGCGGGGCTTCGCATTCGTCGAGATGGCCGACGACACCGAGGCCCAGGCCGCCATCGAAGCCCTCAACGGCAAGGAACTGGCCGGACGGACGCTGACCGTCAATGTCGCCCGACCGAAGACGGACCGCCGGGGCGGCGGAGGCGGCGGGCGAGGCGGTCGCGATCGTGGGCGCTATTGAGCCCGTCGCGACGGGGGGATCCCCCTAAGACCGGCACTCGCCGGGAAGGTCACGGACCGGCCAGTGTCCGGCGCCAGGCTGGCTCGCCGGAGACGGCGCATCGCTCGCGATTGGGAAACCTGCCCGGTCGAGCTAGAAGCCCACGTCGAAGCGGGTGAATCGGCCGGTGGCGGGGGCGTCGTTGGCCTGCACGCCTTGGACCAGCATGTGCATCTCGGCCTTGATGGCACCGATGAAGCGGTCGAGCTCCTCGGGCTCGCCCTCGGCGACGACCTGGACCCGCCCATCCGGCAGGTTCTTGACGAAACCCACGACGTCGAAGCCCCTGGCGATACGACACGTCGTAAAACGAAACCCCACCCCCTGAACCTGGCCGGAGTAGTAGACGGTGCGCTGGGTCGGCACGGCGCCAAGCTCCCTCTGCTCATGCCGGTCAATCGATCTGGGCCGCGCCAGGCATTCTAGCGGGACCACCGGGCAGACGCCATGGGCCGAGCGCCTGACCGGGGCTGCGTATCAGTCAGGACATCCTGCGAGAATCGCAGCCACAGGTTGCCGCGGCCGGATTGGCGGCGCGAGGAGCCACGAAGTCCGCGTGCGGATCCGCCAACGCCTCACCGACACGAGATCGGCCGACATCGGGCGTCGGAACGACCGGCTGAGGTCTTGACGCCGGTCGGCAATGTTATCATCCTTATGCGTTTACGCTGAGGGTTGCCGGGCCGATGCGAATCAGGCCTGGCAGAGCACGTTTCGTGCGGAGGAGCTCGTCATGGAAGGCGTCCGTGCCTTTACGGTGGTTCCGGCGTTACCCAAGCCCATCGCCCGCTTGCGGGAGTTGGCATACAACCTATGGTGGTGCTGGAATCCGGATGGATTCGATCTGTTCCGGCGGCTCGACTTCGATCTGTGGGAAGAGGTCGAGCACAATCCGGTTCGGCTGTTGAGCACAATCAGCCAGGCGCGACTCGAGCAGGCCGCCAACGACCGCGCCTACTTGGCGCAGATGGACCGCGCGTTGGACAACCTCTACGTCTACATGAGCCAGCGG
>CAYOGX010000033.1:0-12635 GCA_964403235.1 uncultured Planctomycetales bacterium
GCCCATATATGCAACCGAGCCGGCCCTGGCGAGGGTGGCTTACCGGATGGGGCAGCTGTCGGAGGTCCGTCACTTCAAACCGGGCGATGAGTTGGCGTTCGGGCAGGTGCGGGTCGAGACCGTGCCCACGCCGCACGATGTGGTCGACGGGGTGGCCTTTGTCGTTGAGCACGCGGGCAAGCGGCTGGGCATCCTGACGGACCTGGGACATCCGTTCGAGGGACTGGGCCCGCTGCTGTCCGAGCTCGACGGCGTCTTCCTCGAAAGCAACTACGACCCGGACATGCTCGAGAAAGGTGCCTATCCTCCGGCGCTCAAGGCCCGCATCCGCGGGCCGGGCGGACATCTGTCCAACATCGAGGCCGCCCGCCTGGTGGCCGATCATGCCGGCGATCGCTTGCAGTGGGTGGCGCTGGCGCACCTCAGCGAGAACAACAACACGCCTCGGCTCGCGGTCAACACGCACCGCCGACACGTGGGCAACGGCCGCGCGATCCAGGCCATGAGCCGCTACGAGGTCGGCCCGATCCTCGAGGTCTAGCTCGATCTGCGATCGCCGGGGCAGCGATTCATGCGGCTTGGATCTTGCGCGGGCCGACACGGATGCGAGGCCGACACGGCCAAGTTGTGCCTCGTGCCTCGGCACAGCTTGACCGTACCAGTCGTTGGTTTCTATCTGCTCTTTGTTTTCGACTTGCCGCAGCGTTTACAGGGGGTGTAGCCGCGGGCCTTGGCCTCGGCGGCTGACGAGAAGACGCGCAGGTTCTCGGTCTTGATGGCGTAGCGGCCCCCGCCGGGCTTGGCATAGCCGCAGGTCGTCTCGTGGTACTTGTTGGATTTCACGCTGGCCACCACGGGGTGCTTCGTCGGTTTGCCGATGTGCGCTTGAACGAACTCGAAGACCGTCTTCTCGATGCCGGGCACTTGGCCGAACATGAACGTACCGTGCTTGTCCGAATCCTCGATAATCTTGACGGTGGCGTTTTTAGCCGCCGCGCCGAGCGTCTCGCTGCGGGTGCGCTCCTTTCGAGGCGAGATCAGCAGGATCGGGCGGTCGCGGCAGCGCTTGATGTCGCGCTTGGAATCCACGCCGAAGTAGTTCGTCCCGGGCGAGAGGCAGACGACGACGTCGACGCTCTTGTCGAGCGCGGCGTACGCGATGGAGACGCTCGTGCCGATGCTGGCGCCGATGAGGGCGAACCGCGACCGATCGACCTCCTTGCGCCCCCGGAGCCACTCATACGCGCCCAGCACGTCCTGGTACGCGGCGCGGTAGTGTTTGGTGTCCTGGCTCTTTCGGCCGCGTTCGAGGTACATCGACCTGGGCTCGACGCTGTCGCCATGCCCGCGAAGGTCCGGGGCCAGCACGGCGTAGCCGGCCTGGTAAAACAAGGGGACGATCGGGGCCCAGCTCGACCGCGTCGAGGGATACTGATGCAGCATGATCACGATCGGGGCCCGATCCTGGCTGGTCGTCTTGGGCGCGTAGTAGTCGGCGACGATCTGGACGCCGTCGGGGGTTTTGTAGGTGACGCGTTCGGGCCTGGGGGTCGAGGTCCCGGCCAGGACCGGCAGGACCAGCAAGGACCATATCGCTGCGACGCGGGCCATAGCGCACCTCCTCGGACCGGAGTCACTTGCCGCAGTAGTCGATGATCCGCGCGATCTCGGTGCGGAGGTTTTTCCGGGGCACGACGCGGTCGACGAAGCCGTGCTCGAGCATGAACTCGGACCGCTGGAAGCCCTCGGGCAGCTCGGTGCGGATGGCGTTCCAGATGACCCTGGGCCCAGCGAAGCCGATCAGGGCGCCGGGCTCGGCCATGATGAAATCGCCCAGGAAGGCGAAGCTGGCGGCCACGCCCGCGGTGGTCGGATCGGCCATGACCACGATGTACAGCCCGCCCGCGTCGTCGAACCGCGCCAGCGCCGCCGACGTCCGCGCCATCTGCATCAGCGAGACCATTCCCTCGTGCATCCGCGCCCCACCGCTGGTGGTGACGAGCACCAGCGGCAGATCGTCCTGCATCGCCCGCTCGATCGCCAAGACCACCTTCTCGCCGACCACCGCGCCCATGGACCCCATGATGAAGAACGGGTCCATCGCCCCCAGGACGACTGACCGACCTCGGATGAAGCCCTTGCCGACGATGGCGGCCTCGCTGTTGCCGGTCTCGGCGGTTATCCGCTTAAGGCGCTGCTTGTAGGTCGTCTTGCCATCGCCGGGGTCCCAGGTGAACTTGAGCGGATCGGTGGTCACCAAGTCGCCGGCTAGCTCCTCGAAGGTCCCGGGGTCGGTGAGTTGCTTGATTCGCTCGGCCGCGCCGATCCGGTGATGGTACGAGCACTGCGGACAGACGTAGAGCTGCTCCTCCACGTCCTTTTGATAGACGGTCTGCTCGCAGGTGGGGCACCGCTGCCACAGCCCCTCGGGCACGTCGATCTTCCTGGCCATGCCGCACATTGTACCCAACGCCGCCCGGTTGGGCCACTGGTTGCCCGACCGACGCGGCCGGCCGCCCTTGCCCAACCGGGAGGCGTCCGCACGGCGGAGTCTACAGGCTGACCTGCGCTCCGCTAGTGTCTACAGTATCGCCATGGAACAGACCATCGGCCAAACGGCAGGTTCCTCAAACGGGAACGATCGCATAGGAGCACTCTGATGCCGACGAACCCCACCGTCGTCTTCGCCGGACCGCGTCAGGTCGTCGTCGAGGATCGGCCCATCGCGCAGCCCGGCCCGGGTGAGGTGCTGATCCGCACGCACTGCAGCCTGATCAGCATCGGGACCGAGCTGTCCATCTTAGAGGGCGACACGCCGACCGGCGAGGTGTGGCAGCGACTGCGTAGGTATCCGGCCCTGCCCGGTTACGATAACGTCGGGACCGTTGTCGAGGTGGGCGAGGGGGTCGAGCAGGACTGGCTCGGCAGGCGCGTGGCCAGTTGGGGGCGGCATGGGGGGTACGTGACCGTCGGGGTGGAGCGCTGCTGGCCGGTGACCCGAGACGTGTCCGATGCAGAATCGACGTTCCTCGTGCTCGGCCAGATCGCTCTAAACGGGCTGCGGCGGAGCGGGCTCTGCTTCGGGGAGTCGGCCGCCGTCTATGGGCTTGGGATCATCGGGCAACTCACGGTCCAGCTCTGCCGGTTCGCCGGCGCCCGGCCGGTGTTCGGCATCGACGCGTCCCGGGATCGGGTGGCCCGTTTGGCCCAGGCGACGGGCGTCACCGGGATCTGCACGGCCGAGGAGGATCCGGCCGAGCAGATCGTCGACGCCACCCGCGGGCGAATGGCCGACGTCGTGTTCGAGTTGACGGGCAATGGGGAGATTCTGCCCGACGAAGTGGCGGTTCTGCGCGGACAGGGCCGATTTGTCATCGTGTCGAGCCCGCGCTCACCGACGCAGTTCGATTTCCACGATCTGTGCAACGCCCCGTCGCTCACCATCATCGGTGCGCACAACTCGTCGCATCCCGCACATGCCACACCGGCGGACCCCTGGACCATGAGCCGTCATGCCGAGCTGTTCTTCGATCTCGTTGCCGAAGGCGAGCTGGCGGTCCGTCCCCTCATCAGTGACCGCGCAGACGTGGCCGACGCGCCGGAAGTGTACGAGAGGCTCATGGCCGACCGCACGCAAACGATGGGCGTGATCCTTCGATGGACCGAGCCGCCTGGCCACCGCGCTTGAGCGAGCGTACCGGGTCCGCGTTGCGCCGCCGCGAAGTCGGGCGTGCGCGGGTGGGCATGCGCTGGGAAGGATTCCCGCCGGGTCGGGTGGGAGAAGGAATTCTCGCGCCAGGTCGTCCGGACCCGCAGGTCATGTGGCGTGGGCGGCTGGGGCGGAGGGACGTTTCCCGGCCTGGCAGACCCTGTTCCTGCCGGCTTGCTTGGCGGCGTAGAGGGCCTGGTCGGCGGCCTTCAGGAGGGCGTCGGGATTAGGCATGGTGGCGTCCCGCTCGGCTACGCCAACGCTGACCTGAACGCCGCCGTCGAACGTGCCAGCGGAGACGATGTTGGCCTCGACTGTGGTGCGGAGGCGTTCGGCCAGTTGTGTGGCATCGCGCAGGTGGGTCTCCGGACAGATGGCGACGAACTCCTCGCCGCCGAACCGGCAAACCACGTCGCTTTTCCGCATGGCACGCTTGAGAGCGGCGGCCGTCTCGCGCAAGACCGCGTCTCCCGTGTCATGGCCGCAGGTGTCATTCACGTTCTTGAAGTGATCGATGTCGATGCTCAGGCACGTCAGCGCCCGCCCGCTCCGCGTGGCCGCCGCCCATTCCTGGCCGAGACGGTCCAGCGCGTACCGCCGGTTGGGCAGTCCGGTGAGCTCATCAGTGAGCGCGGCCTGTTCCAGCTTTCGGTTGGCCACGCCCAATGCCGCGACGTATCGACGGATCTGCTCTTTGTCCCGGTCGACCTCCTTCTGAAGCGTGATGATCCGTTGGGCGGCCCGGATGCGGGCCATCAGCGCCTTTGGGTTGTAGGGTTTGACGATGAAGTCGTCAGCGCCGGCCTCGAACGCCTCCACCAGGTGTCCTTCGTCCTCGCAACCCGTGAGCATGATGACATAGATCTGCCGTCCCTTCTCGGACCGGCGCAACGCCCTGCAGAACTCGGGGCCCTCCATCTCGGGCATGATCCAGTCGGTGATGATCATGCCCGGATCGGTCTCCAACGCCATGCGGAGCCCCTCGCGCCCGTCACTGGCCGTCACCACCTTGTGGCCGGCAGAGGTCAGATACTTGGTCAGGAGCTTCAGGTCCAGCTCACTGTCATCAACGGCCAGAATCCGCAAGGAGATGGCCTTGGCCTCGCTTGACGGGGCCTGCTCGGACTCATCCGCGTGCCCTGCTTGCCGGGCGCGCTCGAGCATTTCCTTGAGGAAGGGCACTTCCCGCGTGGGCGCATGGAGGATCTCGCCCCACTCTCTCCAATCACGGACGACCTCATCGCAAAGGGTTGCCAGGGCCTCCGAATCAATCCCGATCGCCTGACCGCGTGCCACCAGCTCGGTCGCGAGGACGTCGCGCTCGTCGTCGTCCGCCACGCACACCCCAGCCAGATGCGTCGCGACGTGCAGAAGCCGAGTCAGTCTGTGTGGCCGCGATCCCTCCTGGAGGTCCCCCTCCTCCGGCACCTCATAGTAACGAACCGCATCAACACACAGGGCGGGTAGCCCCCAGTCTTGCAGCAAGGCGGCACTCAGCTCGTTGTGGTCGATGGCAAACTGTTCCCGCTCCAGCCGGATCAGCCGGTCCCGCGAGTTGTCTTTGCATTGTTCCAGGATTCGTGAATAGCTGTCCGGATGGACGCTGGCCAGGCCGAGCCGACCGATCTGGCTGAGTAGCCCGACCGTGAACGCCTCCGCCGGCGGCATCACCTCCTTCTGTCGGCTGAGCGCCTGGACCCCGAGGGCCGCCGCCAGCGAACGCGACCAGAAATCCTGATAGTCGAACCCCCTACACGGGCCGCTCTGGTGCTTGGAGACCAGCGAAAACCCCAGCGCAAGCTGGCGGACCGTCCGGAGACCCAGACGAACCACGGCGTCGGCAACGGCCACCGCCGGCCGACTCGCACCCACACTGGCCGAGTTCGCGTGCTTGAGGATCCGGCCCGCCAAGGCCGGGTCCGACTCCAGCACCTCTGCGATATCTCGGGCCGATGCCTTGTCGCTCTGTGTCAGCCGCAGGATCGCCATCGCCACGCCCGTCGGCGACGGAAGCTGGCCGGTGGCCTTGAGCTCATCGATCCGAGCGACGTGGGTCGCTGGCACCACAGGGTCTCCGTTCACCACGTGACGCATGCTGCCTCGAGCCTCGCCCGCCCTTCGAGTGAGGACGCGACGGCGGCGCCTTGCCACCGCCGATCCCTGGGAACGACCGCGGCGTCGAACGCCTGCCCGTCCCATGAACGGCTCGGCGCAGGGCTCGGGCACCACGCGGAAACACTCCTGTCTTCGTATCGGGTCTGTCCCCCATCGCCTTTCGTTCGCGGCGCGCATTTGCCGGGTCCGACGGGGCCGATAACCACCACCCCATCGCGTGTTGGACCCGATCACCCCCGAAATCGACCCCCCACCGCCACGCCCGCCGCCCGCCCTGCTGGCGGCGGGAGGGGGTCGAGCCGGGAGCGCGTCCAATAAGCACACGGTGTCCACCAAGCAGGACGGACGTCCGGTTCTCCATACGGCCACCCGATGGTCTGCTTGGGAACGGGTCCTACGAGCCGAACAGGAAGCGGACCGTATTCTCGTGGGCGATCCGTTGGACCAGATCGGTTGGCAGCGCGCGGAGGTAGGCGGTCTCGGTCGCCACGTCGCTGCGTAGGGCGTACTTCTCGATGCGGCCGTCGGCGTGTCGATAGCGGCTGCTGTAGGATTCGAAGGGGCTGTCCGAGCCGTAGATGGCCTTGTGTGGATAGGCCTCGGCCAGCGCGGTGAGGGCCTCGTCCGGGCGGGCGTAGTTGGCCGAGAATCGGCGGTCCGGCGGGACGACCGACGGATGATCCGCCACGGCCAGGTCGCAGTGGATACCGAACGCCGACGTGTCGAACCAGCAGTTGTCCAGTTCGGCGATCCGATCGAGATGGGCGCGGTCGAACCGCGCCGCGTGGGCGATGCAGAAGCGGATCTCCGGGCGGGCCTCGACGATCCGCAGCAGGTCGCCCGTCTGTGACCACGGGTCTTGCGGATGACAGGCAGAATGCATCAGGACCGGCAGGTCGCGCCCAGCGGCCCAGTCGAGCAGACACCGGCCCTGGCCGAGCAGCTCGATCGTGTGTGATCGAACGGACGTGCCCATCACTTTGAGGCCACAAACGGGATCGTCGCGGGCCAACGCCGTCAGGCAGTCGACCTGTGCGTGCGGCTCGCGTGCCGGATCGATCACCGCCATACATAAGAATCGATCGGCCAGGTCGTCGAGCAGGTCGTAGACCTCGGTCATGAGCCGTCGGTTCTCGAAGTCGAACGGCGTGGCCGGCCCCATGTCGGCGGGCCTCAGCTCCCACCGTCGATACCCCTCCAGATCGAACACCACCGGGGTGGGCATCGGGAACGAAACCCAGTAGTCGAAGCCGACCGCCGACAGCTTGCCGTGCAGATCAGCGGCGGACTGGCAATAGGGATAGCCCTCGGTCATGTAACTCGCCAGACACACGCCGACGTGGGTGTGGGCGTCGATGAGGGCATCGGCCCTGGCGACCAGGGCCTGTCGGATGTCGCGGCGTGTGGCCATGGTACCGTCTGACTGTCACGACGGCGGACGCCCATCGCAGATGGGCGTCTCGCGTTGCGATCCGAGGCCCCTGGCGAACGAAAACGCCCTCGAACGGCGATTCGAGGGCGCGGGGTCGCTGGGCAAACCCAGCCTCGAGCCGTGCGGGCTCAGGGCGCAGGTTTCGTGCTCGGCGCACTGGCCGGGGCCGTAGGCGCCCTGGGAGCCGCAGGGGCTGTCGGCGGCGTGCCAGGCCGGGCCATGAGTTGGGGATACCGTTTGTCCAACTGCGCAGCCAGTTCCGGGTCGAGCTGACCGACGCCGACGCGGCAAGTCTGGGCCTCTCGCAAGGCCGCCTGATCGCCGGCCTGGGCCCGCATCATCAACTCCGCGATCCGCGTCAGATAGAAGTAGCAGATATGACGGCCGAACAGTTGGAGGGTCTGCCCCACCGTGCCGACCCTGCGCACCTTCTGCTGCGCCATGGCCTGCTTGTCGTACCGTTCGGAGAGCTGACCGATCTTCTGATCAATCTGCTTGAGCTGGTCGGTGGCCTTGGCAAGGCGCTCCTCGGGCTTCGTCTTGGTCGCGCCGAGTTGTTCCCGGGCCTTGCCCAGGTCGTCCTTGACCTTGGCCAACTCGCCGCCAAGCCCGTCGCGGAACAGACCGACGTAGATCATCTCGCGGCAGAAGCTCCGCATGTAATCCTCGAGCGACCGCTGGGCCCGTTCCAAGGCTATCTTCTGTTGCTGCTTCATCATGGCCACCTGCCGCGCGACCTCCAACTTCTCGGCGTCGCCGACCCCGCCGCCCTGCGACCCACCGCCTCCCTGACGGCCGAGCAGAAAGCCGCCGAAAACCGCTGCGACGATGACCAACCCCCAACTGAGCCAACTAGGCCAACCGCCCTCCTCCAGGTCTTCCTCATCGCTGCCGAGCGCCTGGTCGGCGTCTTGCTCCTCGGGTCTGGGTTCTTCGGTATCGGCCATGGTTGGTCCCTCGATTCTGGTAAGGTCCTGTCGCTCAGCCCGGTCCGCGCGGGGCCTGACTCGGTGTCGACGGCCCGGTCAGCCGCTCTTGTCGTCAGGGGAAATATCGCCGTGTGCCCGTGCATTGTCAAGGGTCATTGGGCCGCAATTGCCACCAAGCGGACGGATCCACAGGCCCAAAACCCCGCTCCCTCGTCAACGGCAAACCGATCGTCTGGATTCAGCCGCCCGCGCCGACTATCATGAGATCTGGAAAGGCGTTTTGTTGATCGCCAGTCACCAACGCTTACCCACAGGGGGTCTGTCTGATGACACTCAGCCCAACCCATCGGTTCAGCGGCGTGATCCCGCCGGTGTTGACGCCGTTCGCTGAGGATTCGAGCTTGGATGAGGCCGCGCTGTCGGCGGTGGTCGACTGGTTCTGCCATCGGCCGGTGGGCGGGCTTTTCATGATGGGGGCCCTGGGCGAATGGCGGCACCTGGAGTGGCCCGAACGCGAACGGGTCATCCGAGTATCCGTCGAGGCAGCGGACGGTCGACTGCCCGTCGTGCCGCACATCGGCGGTTGCGACCGGATCGAACAGATCACCAAGTTGGGCGAGGTGGCCGTCGAGGTCGGCGTGCACGCGGTGGCCCTGGTCATCCCGGAAGACATCCCCGAAGGCCCCGAACCGATCTACCAGCATGTCTCGGCAGTGGCCGGAGCGGTGGACCTCCCCTTGGTCCTGTACGACACGAAGGGCACCGGTCCGCGGAGCGTCACGCCGGACCTGATGCGGCGGATGTTGGACGACGGCATCCGCGTGATGGGCATGAAGTACCGCAGTCTTCGCGGCGACGACATGCTGGCGATGGTCGAGGCGGCCGGCGACCAGGTAGACGTCCTGGCCGGCGCCGAGACCGTCTTCCTGCCCACGTTGGCCGTCGGCGGCGTCGGCGTGATCGGCGGCGGGTGCAACGTCTATCCGGGCATCTTGGCCGGCATCCAACGCGACTTCGACGCGGGCCGACACCCCCAGGCCATTGCCGGACAACGCGAGGTCAACCGCTTGCTGGCCGTATCGTCTCGCGTCAGTTGGCCGCTGGCGGGAAAGGTCATCTGGCAGGCCTGGGGCCTGCCGGTCCAACCGATCGCGCGTGCCCCCAGTCCGCGCTGCGGGCCTGAGGCGATCCGGCAGGTGCAGGAGATCTTCGGCCCGATGCAGGACATCGCCGGTTGACGTCTGGGCCCAGCGCGCCGTCGTCTGCACGACCACGGGCGTGACGCAACGGAGAACGGCCCCCGTCGTTGCAATCCACCGGATTGCGGCCATAATGGCGCCGGCCCGACTCCGCCTGGCGTGGGCGGGGCGGTGCAACGCGCCCATACGAGGACAAGCCCATGCCCATGACGTCGCGCGAACGCGTCCTGTGTGCCCTGCGTCACGAAGAACCGGACCGCGTGCCCATCAGCGACAGCCCCTGGGCCACCACGATTGCGCGGTGGCACCGCGAGGGCTTGCCCGAAGACGTCGATCCGGGGGAGTACTTCGGGTATGAAGGCGCCGGGCACGGCGCCGATTGCTCGTTCAGGTTCCCCACCGAGACGATTGAAGAGACGGACGAATACACCATCGCCAAGGACCCCAACGGCGCGACCCGCAAGAACTGGAAGCACGCCACGAGCACGCCGGAGTGCATCGACTTTACGATCACGACCCGCCAGGCCTGGGAGGCTCACAAGGATCGGCTCAGCTACAGCCCCGACCGCATCGATTGGGAGGACGGTCTGAAGGACAACAAGGCCAACGTCGAGGCGGGCAAGTTCATCACCTACGCCGGCGCCTTCGGCTACGACTGGACCCAAGGCGTCGTCGGCAGCGAGACGCTGCTGATGGAGATGGCCCTCGACCCCGGCTGGATCAAGGCGCTCATGATGGCCGAGGTCGAGCTGCTCATCCACTGCGCCGAGGAGATGTTGGCCAAGGGATTCCACTTCGACGGCGCGTTTCTGTTCGACGACAACGGCTACCGGAACACCACGCTGTTCAGCCCGCAGATGTACGACGAGATCGTCTGGCCCGTGCACAAGCGGGCGTGCGATTTCTTCAACGCCCGCAACTTGCCGGTGATCCTGCATACCTGTGGTTGCGTCAACAACTTCGTGCCCGGCTACGTCAAGGCGGGCTTCGCGTGCCTCCAGCCGCTGGAGGTCAAGGCCAAGATGGACCTGGTCCAGCTCAAGCGCGACTACGGCGAGCATCTGGCCTTTATGGGCGGGATCGACGTCCGCAAGATGGCGATGGACGACCCGGGTCCGATCGAGGCCGAGATCCGCACGAAGATCACCGCCGCCAAGGTCGGCGGCGGATACCTCTACCACAGCGACCACTCCGTGCCCGACAACGTCAGCTTCGAGAACTACAAGCGGGTCATGGCGCTGGTCGCCAAGTACGGCCGGTACGACTAGACCGGCCCGCCTGCGGCATCACCATGCAGGAGAGATGAGCGATGGGCAGATACGCACTGGGGCTTGATTTCGGCACGAATAGCGTTCGTGCGTTGGTCGTGGACGTCGCGACCGGCAAGGAGATCGCCACGGCCGTCGCGGGCTATCCGAGCGGCGAAGACGGCGTGGTCACCGATACGAAGGACCCGAACCTGGCCCGACAGGTGCCGGCCGATTACCGCGTGAGCCTGGTCAAGTGCGTCAAGGCCGCGCTGAGGAAGGCCAAGGGCAAGCGGGGGTTCAAGCCTAAGCGAATTGTCGGTATTGGCGTGGACACCACCGGCAGCACGCCGATGCCCGTCGACAAGCAGTGTGAGCCCCTGGCGGACCGACCCGCCTTCAAGAAGAACCCAAACGCCTATGCATGGCTGTGGAAGGACCATACCAGCCACGCCGAGGCCGAGGAACTCACCGAGCTGGCGGCCCGCGAGCACCCCGAGTACCTGGCCAAGTGCGGCGGGACCTACAGCAGCGAGTGGTTCTGGAGCAAGGCCCTGCATTGCCTCCGCCAGGCGCCCGAGGTGATGGCAGGCGCGGCCAGTTGGGTGGAGATCGCCGACTACATCCCGGGGTTTCTGGTCGGGTGCGATTCGCCCGCCAAGCTGAAGCGGAGTGTCTGTGCGGGCGGCCACAAGGCCATGTACCACGCCGATTGGGGACTGCCCGCGGCCGACATGCTCGATAAGCTCGACCCCGCGCTTGGCCAACTGCGGCGCGAGCGGACGTACGACAAGGCCTACGCCTCCGATCAGGTCGCCGGGGCGCTCTGTGCGGACTGGGCCAAGCGGCTCGGGCTGGTGCCCGGCCTACCAGTCTCCGTCGGGGCCTTGGACGCTCACTTCGGCGCGGTCGGCGCGGGCATCGCTCCGGGCATCCTCGTCAAGATCATCGGCACGAGCACGTGCGACATGATGGTCCATCCCAACACCGAGCCGCTGGCCGATGTCCCCGGGGTGTGCGGCATCGTGGACGGGTCGATCTTGCCCGGCTGCTTCGGGCTCGAGGCGGGTCAGTCGGCCGTCGGTGACATCTTCAACTGGTTCGTGCAGTATCTCGAAGGCGGCAAGGGCGTCACGCACAAGCAACTGACTAAGCGAGCCGCGAAGCTCAAGCCCGGCCAGAGCGGCCTGCTCGCGCTCGACTGGAACAACGGCAACCGGACGGTCCTGGTCGACGCCCGGCTCACCGGGTTGCTCCTCGGTCAGACGCTCCACACCACGCCGGACGAGGTCTACCGCGCACTGATCGAAGCCACCGCCTTCGGCGCCCGCGTGATCATGGAGCGTTTCGAGGAGTACGGCGTGAAGGTCAACGAGGTCGTCAACTGCGGCGGCATCGCCGAGAAAAACCCGATGCTGATGCAAATCTACGCCGACGTGACGGGCCGCCCGATGAAGATCTCGCGATCGGCCCAGACGTGTGCGCTGGGGGCAGCCATGTTCGGCGCCGTCGTCGCCGGGCCCGATGCGGGCGGCTACTCACGCGTCGAAGACGCCC
Source organism: uncultured Planctomycetales bacterium (assembly GCA_964403235.1). Taxonomy (GTDB): domain Bacteria; phylum Planctomycetota; class Phycisphaerae; order UBA1845; family JAFGLZ01; genus JAFGLZ01. The sequence continues at coordinate 12,189 of CAYOGX010000033.1, forward strand.
AGGCCGCCATGGCCGGCCTTAAGTCCAAGGTCTACCAGCCCGACCCCGACGCCCAGCAAATCTACGACCGCCTGTACGAGCTCTACCGCCAGCTCCACGACGGCTTCGGCACGCGCGACTGGTCGGGCAACATGCACAACGTCATGAAGGAGTTGCTCGCCCTCCGCGACGAGGTGCGATCGACCACATGATTCGACGAATGGTACGCGGCGCCACCGAGCCGGCCCGTTTTCGGGCCGGTTGTGTATCTCTAGCGAGTCGAAGGCGCAGGGCCGGCTGTGCCGCCCAACCTTCTCACCGATTCACTGACCGGCATAGTCGCCCCCGTGCGCCCCAGACCCTAGGCCCTAGGCCCTAAACCCTAAACCCCAGACCCTAGACCCCAAACCCTCCGCTCCCTAACGGTCGCGTCTCCCATGAAGCAAGCCTTGTCAAGGTCATAAGTCA
>CAYOGX010000034.1:0-12610 GCA_964403235.1 uncultured Planctomycetales bacterium
TACCCAGACGTCCTTGGGATGCTTGTAGTCCTTCACGCACATGCCCGTCACCAGGCCGTCGACGGTCGGCGCGTCGTCAACGGGGTTCAGCTCGCCGTTCGAGTAGTAGAAGATGTTGCCCGGGTCATACCATAGCCGGAAGTTCTTGTGACCCACCGTCTCGATGGCCTTTCGGCATTGCGGGCCCGTCGCGTTCCGGCCACCGTGGGGCTTGATCGTGATGCCCACGCGTTTTTCGGCCGCGTAGTCACAGCATTCGGCGATGGCCTTGAAGTACCGGTCGTAGTACTTCGCCCCCGTGCCTCCCATCAGGAGCGTCTTGGCCCCGGCGGCGGCGCAGTTGTCGATCAGCCTGCGCAAGGCCTCGATCGCCGCCTCAAGGGACGCCTGTACGGATATGCCGCCCCCATACACGGAGGGGATCTGCATCCCCCGCTGCTTGACCTCCTTGCCGATCTGCTCGGCCTGCTCGGGGGTGATCGACGCCGAAATGACCAAGCGCCTTTTTGGTTTGGTCGTCGTCGTCATCAGCCCGGCGTACTTGAAGCCGGCCTCGGCGATGGCGTCCAGCGCGACGCGGTAGTCGTGTTTGTCCCAGGGGCGGGTATAGCAGCCGATCTGCCAGCGATCTTCCCGCGCCTGTTCGCCCGCCGCACGGACGCTGGCCGAAGACACAGCCCCGCTAATCAGGCCGGCCGCACCGGCCTTGAGTGTCTGGTCCAGGAATCCTCTACGCGTCAGCGAACTCGACGTGGTCATCGACTAGGTCTCCTTGTGCGGGCCTGGTCGTCCCCAGGCCCGTGCAAGAACCTACACCACTTCCATCGGTATGGGAAGCTCCCATCGGCTCATGGGCTCCCACACCCGTCCCCCGGGCGCCCTCGAGCCATTTGGACTGCGCCCTGCGCAGCACTTCCGCATATACTGGTGGCGACCGGTCGGCCAGTACGGGAACGTTGGGGTCTCCTGCCGCGTCGTCGAAGAAGCGAACCAATGCAACGTAAGCGATTCTCGATGAGACTGCCCTGGTCCGGTCCCACCACGATCCGACGGAGCCTCCTGCGCAATCTTGTGCTGCTGATTCTGCTCACTTCGGGCGCGATCCTGGTCGCGACGTACTTCTTCGGCGTCAGTCGAACGGTCGAGGAGTTCTCCGAATCGCTGATCCGCCTGACGGCCGATCGGACCGAGGCGGAACTCAAGCGGCTATTTGACCCGGTGGTGCATAACATCAGCGTTGCGCGCGAGTGGGGGCGGGCCGGGAGGTTCGACAAGCTCGAGTCTGCGCCGCTCAATGCCCTCCTCATCCCGATGCTGGAGCACAACCCGCAGGTGTCCTCGCTCATGATCGCGTCTTCCGACGGCACCGAATGGCTGCTACTTCGCGATGGCGATGGCTGGCTGAACCGAATCACGAGGGCATCGACCTGGGGGAAGCGAACGTTTTGGATGCGCTGGAAGGACGCCGAGACCCCCATCGGTGAATGGTGGAAGGAGCTGGACTACGATCCGCGTCGCAGGCCCTGGTACCAGGGCGCGATCGGCCTCGCGAACGACACGGACGTCCATTGGACCAAGCCCTACACCTTCTTCACCACGAAAGACCCCGGCATCACCGCATCGGTCCGATGGCGGCCCGAGGACGAAAGCGGAACGACACGTGTGATCGGGTTCGACGTTCTGTTGATCGACATCTCCAAGTTCACGACCGGGCTGCGGGTCGGCCAGCACGGCATGGCCGTTGTGTTGACCCAAGACGGCGCGGTGCTCGGCCTACCACGGGGCCAGCGCTTCGGGCAGGCGGGCGCGATCAAGCGGGCGGTCTTCTCGCCGGCCGAGGAGCTGGGCATCGCGCCGATCGCGGCCGCCGTGCGACACTGGAAGGCGTTGAAGCGGTCGACCGAACCGTTTCGGATCAAGAGCGAGGGCGGCTACTGGCGCGGAGGATTCCGGCCCTTCGCCGTTGGCAACCGCACGTTCTGGATTGGCGTGGCCGCGCCGGAGGCCGATTTCCTGGCCGACGCGAGGCGACGGCAGATCATCATTCTGCTCGTCTCGGTGGGCGCGATCGGCCTGGCCGTCCTGATGGCGACGCGGATGGCCCGGACCTACAGCCGCCCGCTCGAAGCGTTGGCCGTCGGCACCAGACGCATCCGCGACCTCGACCTGCTGTTCGAGCATCGCATCGCGTCGCGACTGACCGAGGTCAATCAACTCGCCGAGGCACACGAACAGATGCTGTCGGCCCTCCAGTCGTTCGCGCGATACGTCCCGATCGAGGTCGTGCGCGAGCTGCTCCGGCGGGGGGAGGTCGCGCGGATTGGCGGGCGAACCGAGCGGCTCACCGTGCTATTCACCGACATCCGCGGGTTTACGACCGTCGCGGAAGGCATGTCCACCGAGACGCTGACGGCCCACATGGACGAGTACTTCGAGGGGATGTTGCAAATCCTGAAATCACACAACGCCACGATTGACAAGCTCGTCGGCGATGGCATCGTCGCGTTCTGGGGGGCGCCGAACCCCAACGCCCATCACGCAGAACAGGCCGTCAAGGCGGTGCTTGACTGCCGCAAGCAGCTAGCCCAGTTCAATCGAGATTGGGACCAGCGCGGTCTGCCATCGCTGCCGACCTGTTTCGGCATGGACACCGGCAAGGTGCTGGTGGGCAACATCGGCGCGCGGTCGCGGCTGAACTACACCGTGCTCGGCGACACGGTGAACCTGGCCAGCCGCCTCGAGGGCATCAACCGCGTCTACGGCACCGAAGCGCTGGCGTCGGAGGCGGCCCGGGACGCGGCGGGAGATGGATTCGTTTGGCGCCACGTCGACGTCGTCGCCGTCAAGGGAAGGACCGGCGCCGTCAAGATCTACGAGCCCCTCGGCGAGACCGACGAGGTGCCCGCAGAGGCGATCGCCTTCGCCGAGGCCTATGAGCGGGCACTGGGGCGCTATCAGACGAGGGATTTCGCCGAAGGGTTGGCCCTTGCGCGAGACATCGACACGGCGCATCCCAAGGACCTGTCCGTCCAACGGCTGATCCGCTTGTGCCAGGAGTACGTCCAGCACCCGCCGCCCGACGATTGGGATGCCGTGGCCCGGTTCGACGTCAAGTAGTCAACCCCAGGTGTCGCTCCGCACCACCCGCCGCAACTGGTTGTCATGCGTCGCCCTCGGGCGCGGGTAGGTGTTTGTACCAGGTGACGTAGAGCACCCCACCGGCGACGACGGCCAGCGCCAACCACGCCGACATCACCACCCACTGACGGAACATCAGATAGAGGGGAAACACGTACAGCCCGGTGATCCCGACCACCCCGATCAATGCGTTGAGCAGGTCGCGGGCGAACGGCTCGGCGCGGAACTCGGGATGCTCGATTGCCAGCTCCCGTCTGATCGGCCCCCACCACCCACCGGGTTGGACGGTCCTGTAGAAGCGCTTGAGTGTCGCCCGGTCGGTCGGCGAGGTCGCCAGCGTGGCCGCCACCGACGCCACCAGGCCGACGCCCGCCAGGACCGGGAAGACCTTGTACAGGGGCACGTCCGTGAACCAGTAACCCTGGACCAGGGCCGCCAGCGTCCCCGCCAGCGTACCGGCCGTGAACCCCCACCCGTTGAACCGCCACCAGTACCAGCGGAGCACGCACGGGATCATCACGCCCGCTCCGAGCGCGAGCATGATCCATTGGAACATCGCGGCGATCTTCTCGGCCCGGAAGCCAATGAGCACACCGACGACGATCAACAGGACCGTCGCCCCATAGCCGGCGTAGACCAGTTCGCGTGGCCCGGCCCGTCGTCGGAGGTAGCGCTGGTACAGGTCGCGGACGACGTAGGCGGCCCCCGCGTTGACGGTCGAGTCGAACGTCGACATGAACGCCGCCAACAGCGCCGCAAGGATGAACCCGCGAAATCCGATCGGCAGGTAGTCGCGCAGCACCAGCGGCAGGACCTGCTCGGGGTCCTTCGCCCCGCCCAATCCCGCGACCGCCAGGACCACGATCGAGGCCACCATCGGCCAGCGAAGGATGTGGATCGCCCCCCACAACGCACCGACCTTGCACGCGTCGCGGCTGTCGCGGGCGGCCAGGAACCGTTGAAAATCGTACATCTGCGCCGGGCCACCGAACTCCTGGATCAACCCCTTGACCACCCACACCGTCACCAACAGACCGAACATCTCGTAGCCTTCGACGTCCATCCGCCACGGCGGCGCCAGTTCGCCCCATTCTCCGCCGGCGAGCGTCTGGACGGCCTCGCTGCCGCTGGCGGTGACGAACGCGAAGACGCTCAACACGATCACCCCCAGCCCCAGCACGACGGTCTGGATGAAGTCGGTGAGCACCACGCTCACGAACCCGCCCAGAACGACGTAGGCCGACGTCACGCCGAGGATCACCAGGGCGCAAAGGTTCCGCGTGGACGGCAGCGCGTCGGCCGCGTAGTCGCCGAGAAATGGGCGGACAACCGATTCGCACCCATCTCGCAATCCCGGCAGATACGTCTCGCCGAACTTGCCGATCCCCACGCAGCCGTATGCCAGAAACGCGACGACCGTCACGACGGCCAGGAACGCATACGATGCCCGCGCGGCCTCGCTGGCGGCACCAGTACCGAAACGCGTCTGCATCCACTCCGCCCCCGTCAGCACGTTCGAGCGGCGGATCCACTTGCCCATGAACGTCATGAAGAAGGCCGCGTACGTGAAGCCCCAGATCCATTGCTCCCACATCCCCTTCACGCCGTACAGCATGAACAGCGAGACGATCCACATCGTGCCGGTGATGTCGAAGTACGACGAGCTGCCCGACGCGCCGAGCAGCCACCACCGCGTCCGCCGGCCCCCCAGGAAGTACGAATCAATGTCGCGCGACGCCCTCTTGCGAACGATCACCCCCAGCGCAACGACGCCGAGCAGGTAGACGACGATAATCGCCTGGTCAATCGCGGGAAGCGCCAAGGTCATTCGCCCCAATCGTTCCGGAAACCGCGCGCTACCGGCGCATCATCGGCAGCACGATCTTCGAAGGCAAGTCAGTCGACCGTTTGACGGTGATGACCGGATGTCCCGTTTCGGGGATCCGCCGAAACGTGCCCTTGTCGTGCCCCGCGATGGCGACGCGAACCCGGTGGCCCTTCTCGATCAGGACCGACGTCGGCAGCAAGGCGAACGTCAGGTCGGCCACCTGGTCCGCGGTGAGCACCGCGCCGTCCTTGCGGTGGAAGGTGTGATACGGACCGAACACCTTATAGGGCGGCGGCTGGTGGCTCACCTTTCGATGCAGCGCGCGGAGAATGCCCTCGGTGATGTACGTCACCTTGCCGTCGGGCGCGACGTCCTCCAGATAGACGAAGAAGGCCCCGTCGCGCCCGGTCGAGGTCACGTACAAGGTCACCACGGCGTGGCCGGTGATCTCGGTGTCCTGTTCCAGCGGCGCGCTCGTGTAGGTCAGCAGTCGTTTGTCGGCCTCGGCGCGATGGCCATAGTACACGTCCCTGTCACCAAGCTGCGTCCACCAGCGATTGGCGGGGCCGGTGGTGGCCTCGAAATCGACGGTGTACACATCCTCGCCCTTGACCGTCTTCGGCGGCCGGGCCGACAGGGCCCGCTCGGGACCCATGTACAACGTCTGTTTCTCGAATCCCGTCGGCGGCCAGACCGTCGTCGACTTCCACACGCCCTCGTTCATCGTGTAATAGCGGATCTCACGCACCGGTTCGGGCGGCGACTCGCCCTTGAGGTGGGCGTCGAAGAAATCGGCTATGTCGGCCTGCTGTTTCTTGAAGCCCATCTCGAGCGGGGCCTTGCGCGGCTTGAACGGGTCGGCGTCGTAGTCGGCCCCGTGGTTCCACGCACCGATGAGGACGCGCTGGGCGTTCTTGTACGTGGCGAAACGGCTCAGCACGCCGTTGGCCGTGCCCGCGTCCAGCCAACTCGCCCAGGCGAAGTAGGCCACGTTGCCCGCCTCGGCATCGGTGCGACGGCGGTACGTGCCGAGTTCCTCGACGGCCCTGCCCTTGAACCGATCGTCCTTGTAGGTGATCGTCAGGCCGGTCTTGTACACGTCCAGGTTGCCGGCGTGTTCGGCGACGGCTTCGGCGAGCATCGATCGGTCCCTGTCAGCGTCGACCGGTTTGACGCCGCCCACGACCAGCGCGCGGATCAGCGCGCCCTCCAGCCCGCCGATCTCGAACGCGGCGCAAACGTCGTTTTTGTCCAAGGCCTTGTTGATCTTGCCCCACTCGCGGACGAACCCCTCGTTGAACACGCCACCGGGCCAGCCAAGATCGGTGTAGACGTCGAAATCGATGAACCGCGGCACGACGGCCTTAACGGCCGGACGCCGAAGCGCCCCGATCAGTGCGGCCGTCTGACCGGCATAGGAGACGCCGTACGCCCCGACCCGCCCGTTCGACCACGGCTGCGCGACGATCCAGTCCACGACCTCGCCGTAGTCGGCGGTCTCCTCATCCGAGTAGGGATACCCCCGAACGCCATACGACGCACCGGACCCACGGGCGTCGACGATCACCAGCGCATACCGCTTGGGGTTCCAGAACCTCGCCTCGCCCGGGCCGGGATCCTGCCCTCCCCCCAGCAGCTTGACGTCGTAGGCCCGCCAGTACCGCGTCGCCCGGATGATCGTCGGGATCCTCTCCGTCTCGCCGAGGTCCGCAGGCCGCCACACGTCAATGGCGATCTTCGTCCCGTCTCGCATCGTCAGGTAAAGGGCCTGGTTTGTGGAACTGGCGCAGCCGGCCAGCGCAGCGGCCACGCACGTCATGACGCATGCCTTCACCGCATCCAGCCGTTTGCCGCGGCAACTGAGAGCGCTGCCACCACACCCGTCCTCCAGCAATCTTGGCACGTCGCGCATCTGTAGGTTCCTCCAATCCAACGAGCACGTCCTCGACTACTTCAAATACGGCTGTAGACTCGGCACCGCCTTCGGCAGATCGTCGACGATCAACTTCGCCATCATCCTCGCGCCCTTCGGCGAGAAATGCGTGCGGTCCGTCGGGCTGCAACTCAGCTCGGCGCTGCCGGCGTCGCCCAACCCCTCGAACAGCTTGACGCTCTTGGCGTGCAGGTCGATCACGGCGACCTTCTTCTCGGCCGCCACCGCGATCATCGCCTCGGCGTAAGGTCTCAGGATCGTCTTGATCTTACCATCGCCGTCGAACCGGCGCCGGGTCATGGGCGTCACCAGGATCGGGGTGGCCCCGGCCTTGCGTGCGTCGTCGACGTACTTGCGCAGATAGTCCCTGTACGTCGAGTCGGGATCGGTATACCGATCGCCCTTGCCCGGACAGTCGTTGTGGCCAAACTGGATGAACACGTAGTCGGGCTTACGGCCCAGGGCCTTGTCCCAGCGCCCCTCCCTGATGAAGCTCTTGGAGCTGCGGCCGCTCACGGCCAGGTTCAGCACCTTGACGTCGTCGTCGAGAAACGCCGGCAGCATCTGTCCCCAACCGCGCATCGTGCGGTTGGCCGGATAGTCGCAGACCGTCGAATCGCCGATGACGACGATCGTGATCACCGCGGACTTGGCAGCGGGCAAAACGTCCGGCGTCGGCACGGCCTGGCCGTTGGGGTTGTAGCCGCCCCATCGCTTGGCCAGCGACAGGAAGTTGCCCATGATCCGGCGGGAGTTGTCCGGCGTCTTGTCGAACAGCTCCATGTGGAACTGGGCCGCGTAGATGTACCGATCCTTGACGCGCATGCACTGGGTCTTGGTCTTGCCGCCGCGCCCGCGTGTGGCGATCAGCGTCCACCCGTCCGGCACCCATTCGATCTGCCCGCAGTGGCTCTCGGCGATCTTGAACTCGCGCGGCAACCCGGCGAACACCGGGTCGCCGGCCACCTGCCCCACGCTGTAGACGCCCCGCTCGAACAGGTTCTTGGAATAGTCGCCGCACGGTGCCTCGCCGGTGTGGCCGATGTGCGTGTAGACCGGCAGCTTGGGCGCTTTTGGATCGCGACACCGCGGGCAGTCCCACGGTTTGTCGACGCCCACCGTGCTCAGGATGGCCGACGCCTGCGCGCCCCCGCACGCGGCCCAGATCGGCAGGTGCCGCTTCTCGAGGACCTCCTGCACGCCCCGCCACGGCGCCCGCGGCTGCTCGCACCAGTCCTTGAAGTTGCCTGACAGAAACGCGCACAGCGGCCGGGGCTCGCCCGACACGAAGACCTCATCGAACCCGCCCTTCCACACCTGCTGCGCAGGGACGTTTTCCCAGCCCTTGCACTGACGCGCCAGGTTGATGAACTCCACGCCGGGCCCCGGCAGATCGGAACTCACCCGCGTGCTGACCACCACGATCCAATCGCCGAACGCAATCGTCGCGTCGGTCTCGGGATAGAACGCGACCTCGCGCAGCGTCGGGAACGCGCCCGCGACCTCGGACACGTGCAGCCGCAGATACCGGACCTCCTTTGCGGTGGCCAATCGGTGGATCCGAAACGCGCGGCGCTCGCGCACCGTCTTCGTTTTTGCCAGGTCCCGCCAGGTCCTACCGTCCCCGCTCCACTGCCAGACGTATCGCTCGGGTGCGTTGCGCAGGATGAACGCGTGATCCCCGTTGACTTGCAGGATCGACCCGATGCGGCGACGTTCAGGGAACCGGATCCGCCACCACCATTGCTTCTGGCCCTGGTCTCCCTTCCAGGCCGAACCGGGCTCGAGCGAAAAACGCCTCCCGTCGACCGCGCCCTCGGGTCCGAACTTCGCCTGCGACCCGGACGCCGTTGACGTCCCGCGCGCGGTGCTCGCAACCGCCAGCGCCACCGGCAACCCGCCGCACACCAACACCCCAACGGCCAGGAACGACAACACCCAGGCCCGATCACCGGTTCGACCCATGTAACCCGTTGACGTCGGGTGGCATGGGCGGGCTTCGCGAGGAACGAGCGAAGTTTGCCCGTGCGAACGCCCGTTATCGTACGAACACGGGCAGGACCCGACCCTCACGGGTCGGGCCCTGCCCATGCCACACATTTGGGCGCGAACCTGTCTCACAGAAAACCGCCCGAGCGCCTCAGCGCTTCCCGTAGACCTCGAACGCGTACAGCGTGGGCACCTCAATGGCCGAGACCACCCACAGTCGAAGCTTCCTGACCACGACCGGCTCGAACCGATGTCGGACCGACGCCTTCCGATTGATCTTTGATGCCGTCAGGACGTCTTGCCAATCGCTGCCGTTCCAGAACTGGATCTTGTACGCCGTGATTCTGCCGCCGGCTGCCTCTCGGAAACGCACCTCCTCGACCTTCCTGGGTGTGCCGAGGTCCACGGCGAGCCAGGCCCCGGCCGTGTCGCCCGGCGCGCTGTTCCATCGGGTCCCGGGCTTTCCGTCAATGGTCTGGCCGGCGTCGTAGTCCCCAGGCCATTTCGACGAGGCCGTCGCCGTGGCCCCGTGCTCGGCCAGGGCTACGTTCCCCAATCGGTCCGCCTCGGGCAGCTCGATGGCGACGGGCGGCAGGACCGCCACGGCGTCGAGGTACCTGACCTCCGGGGGCGGGATCGGGCGGTCGTCGCCGGCGTCATCGGGGACGCGCTTGGCAGCCACCAGCCATCCCGACAGGCGCGTGCCGTGTAGGGCCTCCAGGTCGGCCTCGACCGTCGATGCCCCCGCCGGCAGCTCCCCGACGAGCCACACCCAGTACTCGGGCGACCTGTGACCCGACGCGCGCCACCCGCTCTGTGAGTCCTCGGCCCGCAGCGTGACGGACGAACCGTTGGCCGTCACACGACAAACCGGTTCCAGCATCGGCGCATCGGACTCGTACAGTAACCACAGTTGCCTGGCCGCGACGCCGCCCGACACGTTGAACCGGAGCCGGACCTTGCGCTCGGTCTCCTGGACCTTCGAGCCGACGTTCGATACCGACACATCGCACGTAGCGTCGCCGATCGCCGGCGCGCCGGGGTAGCCCCCGAAGGCCACGAGCGCGGTCTCGTACGGCGCGAGCTTCACCGCCAGACGCCCACCGTGGGATACCTGGCCGCCAAGTCTGCCGAAACGCGGGTAGAGACACACGGGGACGACGTCTTTCAGCCCCGTGCCGACGCCCATGGATTCGTCCAGCACGAGCTCAACGCGCCTCGGCTTGATCCACGGGTTGCGGAGCAGCACGAGCCCTCGGTCCTTCTCGAAATGCGCGTAGCCGTACGGGTCCCTCGGCAGCGGTCGCTCCCAGGCGCGCGACGTCTTGTCGTCCGCCCACCCACCGAACCGCACCGCCGTGGTCTCGGCCAGGAGCGCCGCATTGGCCCTCGCCCACGAGCACAGTCTGGCCAGGAACCGCCACCGCCGCGCGTCCATGTGCTTCGGGTTCACGTACAGCGGCAGGAAGCTGTGCCCCCGCAGCACCGTCACCACCGCATCGTTCTGGAACGGCTCGGGGGTCTGATGAACGATCCCCAGCACCTCCTGCGCACAGATGGGCACGAGCACGTCACGGGCGCCTTGCAGATTGAAGAAATCCCGGGCGGTCGTGTAGCTCTCGCGATAGACAGGACACGGGACCCGGCCTGGCGGCGCGTCGTCACCGAACGTACCGATCACCGTGTTGACGTACGCCAACCACCACGGGCTCGGCCGAAACCCGAAACACGTCGCCTCCATCCAGACGTCGGGGTTGGCCTCGCGGACGGCCTTGAAGATGTCGATCAACCCGAGCGCCGTCTTCTGGGCCGACAGCTCGCGCGGTTCGTGGCCGTGGTCTTTCTGCGGACACGTGGGGATATAGCCGTCGAACTTGAAGTGACGAATCTTGTAGCGCCGGGTCAAATCGACCAGCGATTCCTTGAACGCCCGCTGGTACTTGGCCCCCGCCAGGCAGGCACGGCGGTGGCCCCTGATGTAGTTGCAGGTCTCGTACCCGCTCTTCTCCGCCCAGTGGTTGTCCTGCGCCTGCGGGTAGCAACTGCTCGGCGACACCCACAGTGCCAATTGGGAACCCATGCCTTGCAGCGCCCTGGTCAAGTTCGAGAAGCCCTGTGGGAAGTGGCGTTCGTCGATCTTCCAGATGCTCCGACGGTGCGACCAGCCGCAGTCCAGGCAGAAGCTGTCCAGCCGTTGGCCGTAGGGCTCGTAGAGCTCGGTCCGAAACGTTCGGACGAAGTCGAGCATCTGCTGCTCGGTCAACGGCAGCCGGGCCGACCACCAACTGTTGTACTGGATGTGAAGTCCCGGGGACGCCGGCCGGAGCGATCGGATGTACGACTCGAACGCGGCGCGACTCCGTCCGGCCTCGGACACGCCGTACACCACGGGCCAAGTCGCATAGACCGCGTCGCACGCCAATCGAACGCCAGGCCTGTACGACAGCCGGGCCTGGTCACCGCTCACCGCGGCGTTGGCGACCGGGAACACCACACCACAGAAGAACGACTTGCCGAGAACGGGATAGCTCTGCCAGCCCGCGAACGGCTGGCGGGGGTCCTGGCCCTCGAGCCGGAGGTTGTCGATGACGACCTGCTTCAACAGCAGCGACTCGCGGCCGCCGGCGGTGATGACCACGAAACCTTTCTTCCGTATCCGGGCGGCCGACCGGTTGAACTCGAACACGACCTCGCAACGAAATCTGACGGACGTCTTCGCCAACCCCACCTCCGGGTGGACGAACCGCCAGATCCGCCCGGTGTCGGTGACCGACGGCGGCGACGGATTCGTGCAGAACCCGGTGATCCGGCCGACGTCGAACTCGATCGTGTCGATGCCAATCGGGATTGCGACGGTGTCGCCCGTCCGTTTGTTCAGTAGGGACACGACGGTGCTACCAGGATGCCACGAGACGCTCAGAAACGCGTTCTCCCACGCCGCGCCTCGCCCGGCTCGCCGCGACGTGGTCTGTCCCGCCGCCTCGACGTTCGCCAGCGCAAACAGAACGATCGTTGCCCATCCCAACCGACTTGCCGCATGGCCCATTCGATGCGCCTCCGAGATGCTTGCCCGTCCGCCTGCGTCAGGACTTGCGTAGGTCCGACACCGGCACCGCGACCCCCTCGATCTGGTTGTCGATCAGCTTGATGTCGCCCGCCTCTTTTCCGAGCTTGATCCCGATTCGCGACGCGGGGCCGCGGGTCTCGCGGATCTGGTTTCGTTCGATCGTGTTCGACTCGGTCACGCCCTGGACATCGATGCCGACGCCGTCGGCCGGGCCGCTGTCGACGATGCGGTTGTTCTCCAGCCGATTGCCGCGCGCGGTGAACCCCTTGCCCCGCTCCGGCCGGAACAGCACGCCCACCTTACCGCTACGAACGATCTCGTTCGCGCGGATCAGGTTGTCGTTGTCGCGATGTCCGATCGAGATGCCGTACTCGCGGTTGTCGTGGATCGTGTTTTGCTCCGCCAGGCCGTACTGCACGCCCCAACAGAAAAACAGACCGGTCTTATTGCGCTCGAGCGTGCTGCCGCGGATGATGGGGCGCTGCGAGCCCGACCCCGGGTGCGCGCCGAGATCGGCGTTGTCGTGGCAATGGCAGCGCTCGACGATCGTGTCGTGGCAGACCTGCCAACTGATCCCGTCGCCGTTGTAGTTGCGGGCCACCACACCCCGGATCGCGATCCGGCTACAGTCCTGGAACCAGATGCATCCGGCGTG
>CAYOGX010000035.1:0-12581 GCA_964403235.1 uncultured Planctomycetales bacterium
AGCAGCCAATCGAGCGTGTGGTCGCCGTGGTCCTTGGCGATCAGCGTGTCGTGGAACAGGAACCAGCCCGCACGTGGATGGTAGCACGTGCGGCGGTGGTGGACCGCCTTGGCGGGTCCGATCGCATCGAACCATCGGTGCTTCTTGACGCCAAGGGCGCTCTGGCCAACGCGCCGGCCGTCGAGGGCGACGTAGACCGAATCGTGGCTCATGTCCGCGCCGCATCCCAGTATCGACAAGCGATACCTGCCGGCCGGCGCCGTCAGCTTGACGGCTACCGAGGCCGCCTTAGTCTTCATCACGGCGGCGCGCTTCTCGGGAGCGTCAGTATCATCGATCCCTTGACAGTGTTGCGTCTCGAAGCGCGACGGTCCGAGGACGATCGGCTTCCCGTCGGCCGGGCTCAGACGAACCGCGGCGATGCGCAGCGGGACGTTCTCGCGGGGCGTCAGGGTCAGGCGGCGCGCCTTGCCGTCCAGGTCGAGCTCCAACAGCGGTTGGGATACGTAACCTTCGGTGCACTCGGCTGAGACCAGATCAGCCTGGGCGTCGGTATGCCAACAGACGAGTCGGCCGGTGCAGGCGGCCTGGCTCTTGCCGTCCACCAGGACCGTGTTGTGCGAGATCGTCTGTTTGTGCCACTGCCACTGCTCCGGGAAGATGCAGTAGTGCGGTGCGCAGGCGGCATCGGGAACCCAGTGGTGCCCGTCGGCGAACAGGGCGAACGACAGCTTGTCGAGATGACCGTGCCCGCCACCGTGCGGGCCGTAGTCCAGGAACAGGTAGGTATCGTCCGGACGCCACCCGTCACGGAAGACCGCCTGCCCGGCGTGCGGCATGAGGATCGACGTGTACGTTGGCGGTCCGACCTCGATATCGATCGGCTGGTCCGCCAGCGCGGCCGGCAACTGGGGCTCGGCCCGCCAGGCGTACAGGAAATCGCCGCGTCCCATCACCGTAGCCGGCCCGATGAGTTCCGTGTAGGCGGTGCGGATCGGCCTGCCGTGGCCGTAGGAATCGTTGACGGATGGAAACTCGCCCAACGGGTTGGCCGTCTTGGCCAGCGCCTCGAACGTCTCGGCCACGGTCAGCGTACCGAACCTGCGGTTCCAGATCGGCTCGCCCAGCAAATGCTTGGCCAGGGCATACTTGGCGATCCCCCGCTGGACGTACACGTGGTGCGCCGGCGAGCACTCCCACCACGTGCCGTCCGGCAGGAAGAAGACGTCCTTGAAGAAACCGGGGAACTTGCGGTCGCACTCGGCCATCCAGTTTTCGGTCTCGGGGAAATCGCGCAGGTAGGCGGCCGCCAGCGCCAGCGCGCCGAACGAGTTCGGCACCCAGTTGGCGATGTGCCCACGGTGGGTGACTTTCTGCGGCAACGGCGTGAACTCGCGGATAGCGCGGTATTGGAAGTCGCCCAGGTCCAGCCCGAAATAGAGGAACCGCAGCCGCTGCGTCGTCGACAGCGTGTCGGCGATCGCATCGTACGCCCGGAACAGACCGGTCAGCATGTACCCCGGCTCCTGGAAAGTCACCGCCTGCCACGATCGCCCGACAAACCGAAACGCCTGGTATCGATCGTAGTGATCGATCTCGGCGAACAGCACGTCCCGCGCCTTGGCCGCGTACTCGCGCCGGCCTGTCTGGAGGTACTCGTGTGCGCAGTTCGCCAGCAGCGCACGGCGTTGGGCCGCCAGCTCGTTGACGCGCTTGCCTTCGGGCCTGTTGTTATACAGACGGTGCGGGATCGGTTCCCAGGTCGGGATCGGTGCGTCGAGCAGATCGCGTTTCAGGGGGCGTTTGGCGTTCCGTTCCCGCGTTTGGGTATCGGCGCGGGTGACATATTGGCACGGCGTCGGCCGGTCCAGCAAGGCCTGAACGTTGCTCGGCAGGCGTCCGTCTTCGTAGATCTCGACGGCCCGCCACCCGCACTGCCGCGATTTCGAGACGGTCCCGGTGATGACGAACCGGACGCGCCCGGTCTCGACGGGCCCGAACGTGTGCAGGAGGATCTTGTCGGTGCCGATCGTATTGTCCGCCACCGACGCTACCTGGCGCCAATGGCCGTTGATCCGGGTCTGGATCGAGTAGTCCGACGGCGCGAACCGCCATCGACAGACGATGACCGACAGCCTCACCGGGCGCCCGATGTCCATCTCCAGGACCGCCGGGAGCCCGTCCAGCCGGTTCGCCCAGACCAGGCCCGCGTCGTTCGTCGTGTCGGTCAACCGCGCCGCGGCCCCATCGATCGCGATCGGTCCCCCACGGCTGTCGGGCGGTTGCGTGATGGCAGCCTGACGGACGAGATTCGACCCGTAGGACGGGCCCCCGGCCGCGGCGACCACGAAAACAAGCGTTAGTCGGGCCATCGATGTCCTCCGGGAACGCGTGGCAGCGCCAAGCGAGATCGTGGCGCCCGGCTGCGCGGATCTGTTCCCACATGGGGCCCGTCAGCCTAGATCACGAATCACGCCGGATCAACCTGTCCGACCGTTGGACCTGGCGCCAGGTCGCCGCGGACCCGTTCGGGCGCCGGTCTGGGTCGCGGAATGCATCCGCCACGACACGGTTCCGATAACGACGCCCGTCCCAGCATCGCCGGGCAACGGGGCGTGGCGGCCAAGCACCTCGAACGCTCGACGGGGGGATTTCGCCGGGCCGGGCCGCGTCGTTTCCCACTTCGCACTCCCCGGACGGACGGGCAACCCAACCGGGGCTCCGTCCCAGAACTATCTTAAGGCGCGCAGGTTACCGGTCGATGAGGTGCATGACTACTTGCCGGAGCAAGGGTTTTCCATGACCGCCTTGACCACGCCACTCGGATCGGACCGGACCGAAGCCACGACCGCGCCGGTGCTGCTGTCGATCGTGATCCCGGCCTACAACGAAGGCGACCGCATCCGCGAGTCGATCCGCCGCGTCGTCGGGTACGTGACGGGGCAGCCCTACCGCAGCGAGTTAATCCTGGTTGACGACGGTAGCAACGATGACACGGTCAGCGCCTGCGTCGACGTGTGGAAGGAACAGCCGAGCCGGGTCGAGGGCATCGAGCTGCGTGTGCTCCGGAACGATCGGAACCGCGGCAAGGGCTACAGCGTTCGCCAGGGGATGCTCCTCGCCCGCGGCGAATGGATCCTGTTCACCGACGCGGACCTCTCGTCACCCATCGACCAGCTTGACCGCCTGTTCGCGGCCGCCCGTGATGAGGGGGCCGACATCGCCATCGGCTCGCGACGCGTCAAGACGGCCGACGTCGATCAGCCGCTGCTCCTCAGGCGGGTGGTGAGCGTCGTGTTCTCGCACATTGTCCACGCCTTGGGCCCGCAGCGCTATTCGGACACCCAGTGCGGCTTCAAGCTCTACCGTCGATCCGCCGGACGAACCATCGCCTCCTTGCAGCGAACGTCGCGGTGGAGCTTCGACGTCGAGCACCTCATGTTGGCCGATCGGTTGGGGTACCAGGTCGCCGAGGTCGGCATCCAATGGTCCCACCGGGAGGGCAGCAAGGTACGGCTGCTCACCGCCGCAGTCGGCTCGGCCTGGGATCTGCTCCGCGTTCGATGGGCCCATCGCAGGCTCGGCCGCGTCAACAGACCTGTCAGCTACGCCACCCCCCCGACCTACGTGCAGATCGGCGATCAAACCTACCTGACCTCCTTGTCGCGCTAGCCGCGGTGGGATACCGAAATATCCGTGCCCGCCGGCGCGTTTTCGCTTGGCCGGACGGTCCGTTTGATGGACAATCGTCGGTGTCATGGCCCGACGACGACGCGCCAATCCGAGACAAGCCGCCATCGACATCATTCGTCGACTCCAGGACAACGGACACGTCGCCCTGCTGGCCGGCGGGTGCGTCCGCGATATGCTCCTGGACCGCCAGCCCGACGACTACGACGTCGCCACCGATGCTGTGCCCTCACGCGTCGTCGAGCTGTTCACCAAGACCCGTCAGGTCGGCGCCGAGTTTGGCGTGGTCCTGGTCCGACAGGCCGGTATCTGGATCGAGGTCGCGACGTTTCGCTCCGATCACCACTACGAGGACGGACGTCATCCGGTCAGCGTTACGTTCTCCGACCCCGAGCAGGACGCCAAACGGCGCGACTTCACCATCAACGGGATGTTCTATGATCCACTGGCCGATCAGGTCATCGATTACGTCGACGGTCGGTCCGACCTGGCCAGCGGGGTGATCCGAACGATCGGCCCGCCGGACCAGCGCTTTGCCGAGGACCACCTGCGTCTGGTTCGGGCCGTCCGCTTCGCCGCCCGCTTCGAGTACACCATTCACCCGGAGACGTACGACGCGATCCGAAAACACGCCCCGTCCATCACCCGCGTCAGCGCCGAACGGATTCGCGAGGAGCTCGAGAAGATCATGGTCGATCGCCATCGCGCCCGCGCCCTGGACAACCTGTCCGCCGTCGGGCTGCTGGACCACCTGTGGCCGGATTCCGAATGGACGGCGCAGCGCGTCACCTTATCGGCCTCGTTGCTCGGTCGCCTTCCCGACCGCGTTGGGTTTGGATTGTCGTTGGCGTGCCTGCTGATCCATTGGTCGGTCAAGGAGGTCAACCGCATCTGTCGTGACCTGACGTGCAGCAACGGGCTGCGCAGGCGCGTGGCGTGGCTCGTCGAACACGCGGACGCGCTGACGGATCCAGACGCGCTGGGGCTGGCCGATCTGAAGTTGCTGATGCAGCGGCCGGCGTTCGGCGACCTGCTGACGCTCACGCGGGCCCGGCTTGAGGCCAGCGATCGGCCGCTGACCGCCTACGAGCGCGTCCTCGAGCGCGTCGGCGCGATACCGCCCGACGAGGTGGCCCCGCCCCCCCTGATCGACGGACAGGCGCTGATCGAGATGGGCCTGTCTCCCGGCCCGATCTTCAAGCGGGTCCTCGACCGGGTTTACCGCGCCCAGCTCGAGGGCGAGGTCACGAGCAAGGACGAGGCGGCCGCCCTGGCGCGACAGGAAGTCCGTCAGGCCTGATCGGCGCCGGAGCGATCGGCCTGCCGCGCAATGATTCAGCCCTGCTCGTCTTCGGGCAGATCGAACATCTGTCTGAGCGTTTCCGTGTAGACCCCGACGCTGCCGTCACTGACCTTTCGGGCCAAGGTCTGGCTGGGCTCGTGGAGGATCTTGCCGACGATACGGTGGAGGAGCTGCTCGATGACCTGGTCGTCGCGTTTGGGGTCCCCGGAGAGTTTCGGCCTGGCCCAGTCGGCCTCGGCGGCCGTGATCTCGTTGAGGCGCTTTCGGAGGGCCTCGAGCACCGGCCCGACCGCGCGGGAATCACGCCACTGCACGAACTCGTCGACGTGCCGGGCGATGATGCCGTCGACGGCGGCCACCTGCTCCTGGCGATCATCGACGCTGGCGTCGACCACCGATTGCAGGTCGTCGATGTTGTACAGGTACACGCCGTCCAACTGTCCGACGGCCGGTTCGACGTCGCGAGGTACGGCGATGTCGATGATGAACAGCGGACGGTAGCTTCGACGCGGCTGGACCGCCTTGACCAGTGGGGTGGCCAGGATCGGCTCGCCCGCGCCAGTGCTGCTGACGACGATGTCGGCGTCGACGAGACGGTCATCGAGACGGTCGAGCCCGACCGGCTCGGCCTGATAGCGCTGTGCGAGCCGTTCGGCCCGCTGTAGCGTTCGGTTGGCGACGATCACGCGCTTGGGTCTGGTCTCTAGCACGTGCTGCAACGTCAGCTTGCCCATCTCGCCCGCGCCGATCATCAACACCGTCTTGTCCTCGAAATGGGCGAAGATCTGGCGGGCGAACGCCACGGCCGCGCTGCCCACGCTGACGTGCCCGGTCGAGATCCGCGTCTCGGTGTGGACCTCCTTGGCCACGTGAAGCGCCCATTGGAAGACCGTGGTCAGCGTCTTGCCCGCCGTGCCGTGCGCCTGGGCGTCAGCCAGGGCCTGCTTGATTTGACCGACGATCTGCGTCTCGCCGACGACCATGGAATCGAGCGAACAGGCGACGCGGAACAGGTGGGCGACGGCCTGCCTGCCGTCGTGGACGTAGACGCGGTCGGCCAGCTTCTCGGCAGGGATCGAACAGACTCGCGCCAGGAACGCGATCAGGTCGTCTTCCCGCGGCCGGCCGTGGGTGGGCCGCGCGACGTACGTCTCGCTGCGGTTGCACGTCGAGACGATGACCACCTCGCAGCCCTCGAACTCGTTGCGAAGCCGGTCCATCGTCTCCCGGGACGAGGCCTGATCGAACGTCAGCTTCTCGCGCAGCTCGATTGGCGCGGTCTTGTGGTTGCAGCCTATGACGATCGGTCTCATATGTGCGACCGCATCAGCAAGTAGGTTACGAAGTTCACCACGGCCAGGCCCGCCGCGCCGGTGGCCAGCGTCGCGGCCCGCGGGCCCCGAAACCGCGGGCGCAGCCAGACCACGAGCATGGCGATCGCATACAGGGCCCACAGGACTATGGTCCCGCTGCCGAGCATGATCTCGCGAGACCTGTCGGCCTGGGGGGCGTGGGCGATCCCGCAGACGCCCGTCAAGATGCCGAACGTCAATAGCGGGAAGCCGGCCGCCACCATCCATCGCCCGAATCCCTCGAGCGACTCCAGCGGCGGGAGCCGTCCCAGGACGCCCAGTTGGTGCTTGCTTCGCATCGCCCGGTGCACGATCAGGTAGATCCCGCCCGCGACCCCGCTGGCGACAAAACAGGCACCGGCTACCGAGATGATTACGGCGTGACCGATGATATGCCACTGATGCGAATAGCTCGGCCCGGATGCCCCGGAGCGGATCATCAACAGCGAACACGCCTGCACCACCGCCGCCACCGGCAGCAGGAACGCGTCGGTGCCACCGAGTCTTCCGGCCGATCGGATCACCAGCACCTCGACGGCGATCAGCCAGGCGATCAGGATGGTTGCATCAAACCCGCCGACCCCCAGGAGCGACCCGGCCGCTGCGATCCGCCAGGTGATCAGCCCGCCCCCCGCCACCAGACCCGCGACCAGCGGGGCGGTAACGACGGCTGCACCGCCCCGAGCCGGTTGGCGGAACCGCGTGAAGGCCGCCACCGCCGCCGCGCCGTACCCGATCAGCCCAACACCCACCAACAGAAGCTGTCCAAACGTTACCATAGCGCACCCGTACTCCCTATTACGGATGGTACCACGACCCGTCGGTCACCGGCCAGCCTCGCGGCGTGCCCACGTCGGACCGTCGAACGAACAGGTCACCGCGTGGGGTCGCCCGCCGTCCGGGGCCTTGATCTTGGTGCCCGATGGCCTATTATGCCTGAATTGGGTGGACGATTCCTTCCATGCAGCCGAGTCCAGTGCCCACGCCTGCCGACGCCCGATGGACCCGACGCGACTGGGGTGCGGTGACCCTGCTGGCCGTCGCCGCCGTCGGCGTTTACGCCAACAGCCTGCCCAATGCCTTCGTCTACGACGATCACGCCGTGGTCGTCCAGGATCAGCGCAGCCACAGCCTCTCGCGGATCGGCGAGCTGTTCAGCGGTCCCTACTGGACGGTGACGACGCGTCCGTTGTACCGACCCATCACGCTACTGAGCTTCTCGCTAAACCACGCGATCGCGGGGGTGAGCGCGCCCGGTTACCGCGCGGTCAATCTGCTGCTCCACGCGCTGACGTGCGTGGCCGTCTACCGGCTGATGATGCTCCTGTTCGGGCGGTTCTGGCCGGCGGTGCTGGCGGGGGCGGTGTTCGCGGTCCATCCCATTCACGTCGAGGCGGTCGTGCCCATCGTGGGTCGGTCGGAGCTGCTGAGTGGACTGGCGGTCGTTACGGCGTTGGCGCTCTACGCCGGCGATGCCGCTCGGGGCGGCCACGGTGTGACGTGGCGGTACCTCGCGGTGGTGCTGCTGACGTGGACGGCGATCCTGTGCAAGGAAAGCGGCATCGTGCTGATTGGGATGGTGGTGCTGTTCGACGTGTGGCGGCGTATGGGCGTGCCGCCCGACCAACGCGAACACAAGTGGGACGGCCATCTGGCCAATCGTTTCTTGGTACGTTACGCCGGGATGCTGGTCGCCGTCGTGATCGCGATGTCGATGCGCCGACGGGCCATCGGCATGCTCTTCGCCGAGGGGGTGACGTTTCCATTCGTCGACAACCCGCTGGTGGCGGATCCGTGGTGGGTCCGCATTCTGACCGGTGTGGTCTTGCTGGGGAAGTATCTGCGCTTGCTGGCGACGGGCCATCCGCTGTCGGCCGATTACAGCTACAACGCGATCCCTGTCGCGCGGTCGATGAGTTGGTCGGTCGCATGGGGGCTGGTGTGTGTGATTGCGCTGGCGTTGGCCGTCGCAATCAGCCTGCGCCGTCGGCGCGAGATCGCGCTGGGGGTGGGCTGGTTTCTGGCCGGCTACGCGCCGGCGGCGAACGTCTTGGTGCTGATCGGCACGTTGTTTGCCGAACGGCTGATGTATCTGCCGTCGATGGCGGCGGCCCTTGTCTGTGGATTGGCTGTACCGGGTGCGGCAGCGCGGTGGTGGTCCGGCGGGTCGAGGGGGTCCCGCGGGTTGGCGGTCGGTCTGGTCACGGCGACGGTGGCGGGGCTGGTGACCTACGGCGTGCTGACGGTCATGCGCAACCGCGTGTGGCGCGATGACGAGACGTTGTTTCGCGACGGTCTGTCCAAGCAACCGGAATCCGCCCGTTGTCAATACAACATCGGTGCGTGGCTGGTCAGCCACGGGCAGTTCGACGACGGCCTGAAACATCTGCAACGCGCGGTCGAGATCGCCGATCAGTATTTCCTGGCCCGCACGAAGCTGGCCACTTGCTATTTGAGCCTGTCGCGATGGCGAGACGCCGCCGGCGTCTTGGGGCCGTTGGTGGCCGACACCGAATCGCGGAGCGAACATCTGATCTCGCCGCTGGCCATGCTGGGCAAGGCCCGGTTGGAACTCGGTGAGTTCGCCGCCGCCTGGGAGTGCTTCGAGCGGATCCGTAGCATCGACCCGCACCACGTCGGCGCGATGCGCTGCCAGGCCGAAATCATGACCCGACCGGACGCCGGATCGCTCCGAGACCCGGTTGAGGGGTGGGACCTGATCCAGCGGGCGGTCAACCTCGATCCCGAGAACATCGCGTCGCTGGCCGGTGCGACCCGGATCGCCCTGACGCAGAAGCGCTTCGTTGAGGGCCTGATCTACGTCAAGCGGGGGTTGCGGGCCGCCCGACAGCGGATCAAGCGGATCGAGGCGCGTGGTCGCGACGAGGTCGAGCTGCGCTCCCTCCAAGCTGCCATCACCGATCTCAGGAAGATGCGCGGCGCGTTGGGGCGGCAGGACCGGGAGCGCCACAAGCGGCTCCTTGCCCCAACGACGCGCCGCCCGGGCAGTAGACCCGCCACGCGAAAAGCGTCCGATTGACCCGGGTCCGGACGGACGATACAGTCGAGCAGAGATGAGCTCGGGGCCCACCTCAGACCGACCTAGCGCGCTGGAGACGTTGCGGTCCGCGGCGCGGGCGCCGGCCGAGTACGCCCGGTCATGGAAGCAGCGGACCGGCCGACCCGTCCTCGGCACGTTCTGTAGCTACGTTCCCGAGGAGGCGGTGATCGCCGCGGGGGCCCTGCCGTTTCGCATCCTGGACGTGCCGGGTGAGTTCGGCGCGGCGGACCCGCGCCTGCAAGCCTATGCGTGCTGCCTGGCGCGCGGCGCGTTGGCGCTGGGATCGTCCGGTGGTCTGGCGTTCCTCGACGGGGTGATCTTCAGTAATACGTGCGACACGATGCAGTGTCTGTCGGATATCTGGTCGGCCAACGTCTGCGGTGGATCGCCGGGCGACGTCGAGACCTTCATGATGCCCATCCACGTCGGGCACGCGGCTGCGCGCGACTACCTGCTGGCTGAGATCGAACGTCTGGTCGCATCGCTTGGCGCGAGGGTGGGAACCAGCGTGGAGCCGGCGGCGCTGGGTCGGGCGGTCGCCGATTGCCGCACCGCCCGCGTGGCCCTGGCCCGTCTGCTCGAGGTCCAGCAGGGCCCGTCGCCCGTCTTGACACCCCCGCAGTACTACGACACGACGATGGCGCGATGCGTCCTGCCGCCGGACGAATACACGTCGTCGACCACGGTGGTGCTGGATGATCCTCAGCCGCTGGATCGGGTCGGGCCGCGAATCGTCATCGCGGGCGGACCGATGTACGCCCCTGTCCTGCCCGACCTGCTGGCCGAGCTGGGCGCGTGCTGGGTGGCCGACGATTTGTGCACCGGCCATCGCGCAGCCGCACCCGGCCCGGCGCCCGGTGACGATCCCGTCGCCGCCATCGCCGATGGGCTGCTGAGCCGGCCGCAATGCCCCGCCAAGCACCGGACCGGTCACGATCCCGGCCGGGCCGTCGTCGAGCGCGCCCGCCAGGCGGCCGCCGACGGCGTGATCCTCTACCGACTGAAGTTCTGCGACCCGCACGCGTTCGACTACCCGCGGATCAAGGAGGCGCTGGATGCTGCCGGCCTGCCCAGCCTTCTGATCGAGGTCGAGACGCCGGCGGGTTCCGTCGGGCAATTGCGCACCCGGTTGCAGGCGTTCCTAGAGATGTTGGCAGACGCGGGGGTCTCGGAGGTCTGCACATGACCACGGGCGAACGGTCCGATACCGAACGCAAACGCCGCTCGCCGCGGTTCGTACGTCTGGAGTGCACCGCGCGTCTCCACAAGCTGATGACGCGCTACTACGCCTACGCCCGCTACATGCCGCGGTTGGGCAAGAAGATCGCGTGGATCACGAGCGGCGGGCCGGTCGAGCCGCTGTACGCCGCCGGCATCATCCCGGTCTATCCCGAGAACCACGGCGCGATGTGCGGCGCGTCGCGCATGGGCCCCAAGCTGGGCGAGCAGGCCGAGGCCCTTGGCTACAGCCGCGACCTATGCAGCTACGCGCGGTGCGACATCGCCTGCGCCGTTCACGGCGGCGGCCCGATCGGGGGCCTGCCCAGGCCCGACCTGTTGGTCTGCTGCAACAACATCTGCGGGACCGTCACCAAGTGGTACGAGGTGCTGGCCAGGCACTTCAACGTGCCCATGGTCCTGATCGACACACCCTACCTGCACGACGGTCAGCTCCCCGACCACACCAGCCGCTACGTCCGCGCGCAGTTCGACGACCTGATCGAGGCGATCGAGAACGTCACCCGGCGGCGGTTCAGCGAACGGCGGCTGCAGCGGGCGATGGGGCTGTCGCTGGAATGCGTTCAGGCCTGGCAGCGGGTCTTGGGCTACTGCGAGCATCGTCCCGCGCCGATCACGTGCTTCGACGCGTTTGCCCACATGGCCCCGATCGTCACGCTCCGGGGCACGCGGTGGGCCGTTCGATACTATCGGCACCTCGAGGCCGAGATCGCCCAGCGCGTCGAGCGGGGCTTCGGGGCGGTGCCCGAAGAACGTCATCGCCTGCTGTGGGACAACATCCCCATCTGGTACGACATCCGCGGCCTGTTCAAGCACTTGGCCGCCCGCAGCGCCTGTCTGGTGGCCGATACCTACACCAACGCCTGGGTGATGGATCGCTTTGACCAACGCCGATCGCTCGACAGCCTGGCCGAGGCCTACGCATCGATCTACCTGAACATCGGCACGCCGCAGCGGTTCAGGCAGGTGGCCGAACTGGCAAGGCGGTTCAGCGTCGACGGCGTGGTGATGCACTCGAACCGGAGCTGCAAGCCGTATTCGTTCGGCCAGCTCGACATCCAGCGGATGATCCGCGACGAGCTGGGCCTGCCGTGTCTGATGATCGAGGCCGACATGACCGATTCGCGGAGCTACTCGCGCGAGCAGGTCCGCGCCCGGCTGGACGCGTTCCTAGAGACGCTCGAGGCGGCCGCATGAACCGATCGGACGCGACACTGACACTGGGGGTCGACCTGGGCTCGACGGCCATCAAGGCGGTTCTGCTGGCCGACGGCATGACGGTCAAGGCCTGCCGGGTCGCTCTCACCGGCCACAATGCCCGTCAGTCGGCCGAACAGCTCGTCGCGGCCCTGCTCGACGAGGCCGGCGTCACCCCCGACCAGGTCGCCCGCACCGTCGCCACCGGTTACGGCCGGCTGTACTACGACCCCGCCGACCGCGAGGTCAGCGAGATCACCTGCCACGCCCGCGGCACCCGGTTGGTCATGCCGCAGGCCCGCACGATCGTCGACATCGGCGGCCAGGACAGCAAGGTCATCAGCCTGGCCGACACCGGGCGCGTCCTCGATTTCGCCATGAACGACAAGTGTGCCGCCGGCACCGGCCGGTTCCTCGAGGTCATGTCCAGGGCGTTGGACGTGCCGATCGAGCAGTTCGGTCGGCTGGCCGAGGCCAGCACCAAGGACGTGGCCATCTCTACGACGTGTACGGTCTTCGCCGAGAGCGAGGTCGTCGGTCTGGTCGCCCGAGGCGAGGCCCTACCCGACATCGTCGCCGCCATCCACCGCTCGATCGCCGCCCGGATCGCCGCCCTGGTTAGGCGGGTGGGCCCCGCGGCCCCGGTCGTCTCCACAGGCGGCGTGGCCCAGAACCCGGCCGCCATCGCGGCTCTGGCCACCGAACTCGATCAGCCGTTGGAGGTCGCCCCCGACCCCCA
>CAYOGX010000036.1:0-12514 GCA_964403235.1 uncultured Planctomycetales bacterium
CGGCTCATCGGGCAGGTGGCCAAGCATCAGCAGGTCACCAACCCCACCAACACCGTCTTCAGCATCAAGCGCTTCATGGGCCGACGCCACCACGAGGTCGAGACCGAAGAGAAGATGGTCCCCTACAAGCTCACCGGCGGCGCCGAAGAGCTCGTCTCGGTCGGCGTCCGCGACAAGACCTACGCTCCGCCCGAGATCTCCGCCATGGTCCTCCAGGACCTCAAGAAGACGGCCGAGGACTATCTCGGCGAGAAGGTCGAGCGCGCCGTCATCACCGTCCCCGCCTACTTCAACGACAGCCAGCGGACCGCCACCAAAGAGGCCGGTGAGATCGCCGGACTCAAGGTCGAGCGGATCATCAACGAGCCGACGGCCGCCTCGCTCGCCTACGGGCTCGAGAAGGGCAAGAACGAGAAGATCGCCGTCTTCGACCTGGGCGGTGGGACGTTCGACATCAGCATCCTCGACATCGGCGACAACGTCTTCGAGGTCCTCAGCACCAACGGCAACACGCACCTGGGCGGCGACGACTACGACGAAGAGCTCATCAACTGGGTGGCCGAGGAGTTCCGCAAGCAAGAATCCATCGACATCCGCAAGGACCCGATGGCCCTCCAGCGGCTCAAGGAGGCCTGCGAACAGGCCAAGTGCGCCCTGAGCACCTCGCAGGAGACCAGTATCAACCTGCCGTTCATCACGGCCGACCAGTCCGGGCCCAAGCACCTCCAGATGACGCTCACCCGCGCCAAGCTCGAGCAGCTCACCGAGCACCTGACCGAAAAGACCCGAGGCCCGGTGATGCAGGCGCTCCAAGACGCCAAGCTCTCGCCCTCGGACATCGACGAGGTCGTCATGGTCGGCGGCAGCACGCGGATCCCTGCCGTGCAGGCGCTCGTCAAGGGCATCTTCGGCAGGGACCCCAACAAGAGCATCAACCCGGACGAGGTCGTCGCGGTCGGGGCGGCCATTCAGGGCTCGATCCTGGCCGGCGACAAGGAGGACATCGTCCTGCTCGACGTCACGCCGCTGAGCCTCGGCGTCGAGACGCTCGGCGGGATCTTCGACGCCGTCATCGACCGGAACACGACGATCCCGACGAGCAAGGAGAAGATCTACTCGACGGCTGAGGACGGCCAGACCGCCGTCGACGTCCGCGTCTTCCAGGGCGAACGGAAGATGGCCGACGCCAACCGGCTGCTCGGCACGTTCCGGCTTGAGGGCATCCCGCCCAGCCCGCGCGGGATGCCGCAGATCGCCGTGACGTTCGACATCGACGCGAACGGCATCCTGAACGTCTCCGCCAAGGACAAGGCCACCGGCAAGGAGAACAAGGTCGCCATCCAGGGCAGTAGCGGCCTGAGCAAGGACGACATCGAGCGGATGAAGCGCGACGCCGAGTCCCACGCCGAAGAGGACGAGAAGCGCTACGAGCTCGCCTCCGCCAAGAACGAGGCCGACCAGATCCTCCACCAGACCGAGAAGGTCCTCAAGGAGCACGGCGAGAAGGTCGCCCCCGAAGAGCGGAGCAAGGTCGAGTCCGCGCTGAATCAATTGAAGGAGGCGGTCAAGGGCGACGACCTGGACGCGATCAAGAAGTCGATCGAGAACGTCATGACGTCCAGCCAAGAAATAGGCAAGATCATGTACGAAGAAGCCGCCAAGGCCCAAGCCGCCGCCGGTGGCCCCGAAGGTGCCGCAGGCCAGGGCCCCGAGTCCCCGCAGGCCGAATCAACCGACGAAGGCGGCGAAGCCAAAAAGAAAGACGACGACGTCATCGACGCCGAGTTTGAGGTCAAGGAGTAGAGTGCCACTGGCGGCTCGCCCGCCAGTGGCGGCACCAGAAAAGGGGGCCAAGGACGGCGAGCCGTGACCCCAACACGAGCTACCTCGGTTCAGCGAATAGACGTATCAGTCTCTCAACCCAACGCTCCCGGCGACCGCATGCGGCCGCCGGGAGCGTGCTTTTTGGGCGCTGCGGAGAGATGATGCCGCGGGGGGAGCGCCGGGCCCCGCCCAACTCGCCCCCAGAGGAGCCTGCCGATGGATCAGCCAATACTGCTGGGCGTCTGCCGACGTGCCCTTGTGCACGGCGACGGAATCTCCCAGGATCTCTTTCAGGTCAGCCCATTCGTAGGGGCCCCGTTCTACCCTCAATGGTTAGGCGGGCTTAAGCTTCTGTTTGCGTTCCCCAGGCCAATGGCGCAAGCGCAAGTCCCAATCGAAATCACCTTACTCGATAGGAACGAGCCCGGTCGAAAGGCTGCGTTCGAAGTGACACTCGTCGAGAGTCCGCGACAGCTGGATTCTGTGCGCGTCAGCGGGGTCTCTCATCTGTTTCGCGGGGAAGACAAGATCACCGAAGATGCGCACGCATGCAGAATGGAGACACCGCTACTGAGCGTGAACGGGTCGCCATACATCTTGATCCCGGTTCCGTGCTTGCCCTTGCTGGTACCGGAACCCACTTACATTGAGGTCAGGGGCGGGATGGACAACAGGGAGCACCTGTGCGGCGGGTTCCCGTGCCTATTGGCCGAGCCCCCTGGGATCTCAAAGAAGGGGGTCAGGCTTACTTTCTTGCCTGATGGCGGGAGGGCAGCGCATCTTGTCGTTAGTTCCGTAGCGTGCGTCTTGACGCAGCTTCATTTGCCAGGCGCGGCGCGGGACGAAACGGTGGGTCGAGACGACCCACCTTACTTCTGCCTACCGGCGTGAGCAGGCTGGGCGGGAAGCCGGACGAGTCGTACAAGCTCCTTTCAAGAGGATGTCCTTGAACTGAACTTTCATCGGGGGCCCTGAACGAAGTTGCAGGGCCAGTATTCCTTTCAAGTGAAAACGCCCGGTCTCGTTGTCGATCACCTCGGCGGACTTCTTGCCGTTGACCTTCAGGATGATGTGCTTTCCGCGGGCGATGACGTGATAGTCGTTCCACTCGCCGGCCTTCTTCAGTTTGACAGGATCGCCGAGGCGGGAGGTTGTGCGCTTTCCATCTGCATCAATCACCGTCTTGTGCCCGTTGGGCGCCACCAACGTCTTGCGGCCGGTGTTTTCATCGCAAAGCGCTCCCAACCAACCGCCGCCTGGAAGGATGTCCGCCTGGTATCCGACGGCACGCCCCTGGGGTGACATCTTACTGCGAAACTGGATCCCCGAGTTGCCGCCGCTGGGCCCGAAGCGGAACTTGGCCTTCACCTCGAAGTCGGCGACCTTCCCGCCCTGCCAAACGAGAAACTGGTTGGCCGTGCAGGGATTGGCCTCGGTCGATTCCGCCGTGATGGCGCCATCCCTGACCGACCAGTAACTCATGTTCGGGGCGCGCCAGCCCGCAAGCGACTCACCGTCAAAGATCGGTTTGAACCCGTCCGCAGAAACCTGGCCGGCGAAGATGAGTGAGATGACAAAGGGCAGCGTGCTGGGGGCAATCATTTCCATCGGACATCTCCCATATGGACCTACACGTGACCACCTCGGGCAGGTTGTTCACCATTTTTGAGACACACACTGACGAGTTCGCTGAATCCTGTCAGAAAGGCCGGACCACATGAGCCGCAACAGTCGCATCCCGACTGGACCCAAAACGGGGAGCGGGTCATCAGAGCAGATTCTAACATTCCAGCTGGCGTGCGAAAGGGGTCAGGCGTGGGAAAGCCGCGTAGGGTGGGTCGTTTGACCCACCTTTTTGTTTGACGCTGGCAACGCATAAAGGTGGGTCCGCAGGAACCACCCTACCGGTCGGGTCTCAAGATGGCCGAAGGGCAGCTTGTGCAGTTGACGACCGAGTGGCTGGATCGCCATCTGGGCGGGCGCGCGGGTGCCTTATCCTTTTCGAAGAAAAGGGTGCCGGGCGGATCGTGGGCGCGGTAGACTCGCTACGTACTGGGTCGGCTTCGGCCAGGGCCCGTTTGGCGGCCTTCGCTGCGCGAAGGACGGGGCGCCCGAGCGGCGAGCCGTTGGACTTGGGGGCCATGAGCGAACAGAGCAAAGGAGAC
The DNA here is from genome assembly GCA_964403235.1 of uncultured Planctomycetales bacterium. GTDB lineage: Bacteria > Planctomycetota > Phycisphaerae > UBA1845 > JAFGLZ01 > JAFGLZ01. The sequence goes on from CAYOGX010000036.1 coordinate 3,990, forward strand.
ATGAGATGAGTCGTCCACACCTCAAGACGGCAGGCTGTGTGACCGTGACGTGCTTGCTTCTCGCCGCCGGGTGCTCACAGACCGTTGAGTTGAGCAACGTGAGCCCCGCAGCGAAGACGGCGCTCAAGACGGCCTATCCCGAGGCCAGCATTACCGAGGTCGAGAGCGAGTTCGCATGGGGAACCAAGGTCTACGAGGCCGAATTGAAGCAGGGCGACCGACAGATCGACGTCAAGCTCTCGTTTGACGGCGAGATCATCGAGGTCGAGACCAAGATGTCGATGAGCGACGTGCCCAAGGCCGTGGCCGAGGCGATCACCGAGGCCGCCAAGGGAGCAGAGGTGACCGGGGTCGAGAAAGTGGAGCTCATGGGCAAGATCCAGTTCGGCAAGATCGTCAAGCTCGACGAGCCCAAGGTCTACTACGAAGCGGAGTATCGCAAGTGGGGGATCCCCGTACAGATCAAGGTGGCTCCTGACGGAAGCCGCATGTAGCGTCCGAAGGAAGTCCCGTAGGCTGCGTTTTGACGCACCTTTTCTTCCGCGCGACCGAATCACTCAGGCCCAGAGGGCCGACGGAGGTAGCCAGGGGTGGAGGCCGCCGAGCCGGCGGACGAAGCCCCTGGCGGTCGATCGCCCAAGCGGAACAGCGCCGTGAGGGGCGAAGGGACCCGTGGGCAGAGCCCGGAAAGGAGACCGACCGTCGGGGCAACCGTGCGGCGGCAGTCTTCGAGAACGGGCCGGCAGCGTCCTGTTCCTGCGCCCCTTGCGGGGCTGATCTTGTCACGGTGCTGCTGACCAGGGGTTCGGCCGCTGAAGCGGCTTCACCCCTGGCTACATTCCTGGCCCCGTCCGGGGCCGAAGGCTCGCCGGGAACGTCTTGACGCTCCTTCATATCCTGGCCGCGGTGCCTAATGAAATGGTGCGTCAAGACGTACCCTACCCGCATGCGAACGGCCGGAGTACGGCCAGGCGTCCGGGCAATCGCAATGCTCGTGTTTGACCAGGTTGTAATGGATGTAGTCCATGTAGGTGGCGTATTCGGCCTCGTCGCGGACGACGAGCCGACGGGACCGTTCGTCTGATAGTGACTGTGCCTCGGAGCGCTTGGCTCAACATCCACTCGCTCGGAGGTTGACGGTATCAGAGGCGTCCGTCGTTTTACTTTGCCAGACGCCTGCGTCTCACGGAGAGAAGAAGATTTTGTCACGAACTGACGAAGTCAGCACTTGGCCGTCACTTGCCTGCTGCGTAGAATTTGCCCGGGCAGAGAAATCGTGCGAGCCGTGTGGAGGAGACGAATATGAGAAAAGCGGTTGTCTTGGTTGGTCTGATGAGCGTGGTGCTGGGGTTGGGGCGTGAGGCGTTCGGCAACAACAGGACTGATGACCCTCTTGGCATTGCGGTATCGCCGCAGACATTGATTCTTGGGGTCGAACAGAGCGGGAGAGTGACGGTTCATACGGCCATCGCGGGAAGTGTGGTGGATCGCGCCACGGTTGCCTTGAACGGCATACCCGCGTCAAGCACCTGGGTCGATCTCAGAGGTAATCTGGTCGCCGGTTTCGGCGAAGCCGATGTCAAGGCCATCGTTGAACCCGATGAGGCCACGCTAACGCTGACGGGCAACCGATTGGATGGAACCCCTTTCGCTGGATCGGACACCGTTCGGGTGATCGAGGCGTCCAGCGAATCGGAGATCGTAGCGGCGTTAGAGGAATCCAGTTGCGGCAGCGGCGTCGCGCCGCCACTTGCGTCGATGCTGGCCGTCCTGGGGGTATCGGCCCTCGTAAGGCGTAGGCCGTAATACTGCCATCGCTCGGACTGAATGTGAACGGACCCGTGGGCCGGCGATCCTGCGGGTCCGCTTCTTTGGATCGGGGCAAGGGGTCGACTCTCGACTCCTGACACATCCACCTTGCGCGTCAGCCGTCGCAGGCGAGCTGTGAGTAAGGCACCCTACCCGCACTCGAACCATCGCAGGGTGTCGACGAGCGTCTGGCGGAACGGGCGGGCGTGGTAGTCGAGTTCGCGGCTCGCCCGGTCGTGGCTGATGTTCCGATTACCGCGGAGCGCGCTGAGCGAGACGCCGCTGTAGAGCGGTCGCTTGCCTCGCAGACGGGCCAAGCCGGTCGCGAGCGGGGCGCTCACGCGGGCCAGCCACATGGGGCAGAGAAAGCGGGGCGGCGGCACGCCGGTGATCTCCGCCACCATGGCGGCCACATCGCGCATCGAGACCCACTGGCCTGACAGGATATACTTGGCGCCCGACGGGGCACGTTCTTCGGCGCGGATCGCCCCGTCGACCACGTCTCGGACGTCCACCCAGTCGAACCCGCCGGCGACCAGGACGGGCAACCTGCGGTGCGCGAGGCCCAGCAGGGCCTCGCCAAAGTGCGACGGGCCGTAGTCATGGGGCCCAAGGATGCCGGTCGGGTTGACGATCACCGCGTTCAGGCCCCGCTCGATGCCCTTGCAAACCTCCCGTTCGCCGGCCGCCTTGGACCGGTCATAGGGCGGGTAGCGCCGGGACTCGACCAACGGGCGCGACTCGTCGATCGGAACGTGCAGCGGCTCCTGTGTCAGGGCATGGATCGAGCTGAAGTGGACCAGGCGACGGACACCGCAACTAAGGCATGCGTCGACCACGTTTCGCACGCCGATGACGTTGATCGACTGGAGCAGCGGCCATTCGTTCATCAACAGCGAGATGTGGCTGGCAAGGTGGTAGACCACCTCGGCGCCGTCGACGGCGCGGCGCAGGACGTCCGGATCACGCACGTCGACCTCGATCAGCTCGACGTCGAGTCCGTCGAGCGCTTGGCCATCTTGCAGGTCCAACGCGCGGACCGATCGCCCTTGGGCGAGCAAGGCGCGCACCAGGTTCGCGCCGACATGTCCGGTGGCACCCGTGACGGCGACCGTCATGGCCATGCTTCCCAGCTCCCGACAAGGCGCGGGGGGTTTCCAGCTGCGCCGCTTGGCGTTCCGGAGACACCCTACTCGATTGCCGCAAGTTCCGGAAGGCGTAGGGACGCGTGGGGTCACACCGACAGGGCGGGGCCGGGGGACAGGGGACAGGGGTCAGTGGTCACAGGGCGCAGCCGCGGCCCCAGGTTCTTGGGCAGTCCTCGCAACGTCGTGTCGGACCGAAGCCGCTCGACGAGTGGCCTCACCGCCTAGTCAGATGCCCGATCCCGAGACGATCCACCTTGGGGGCGCCCAGGTCCGTCTCCTCCCACACACGTGGAGAAATGCCGCATCCTCCGTGGCGGCAAATGACGATTATGAGTATGCGGCGTTTGCGATTGCGGCAGGGTCGTTGTCTGGACAGTTTCTACTACTAACGATGCGAGAACCCTCACAACTCAAGATCAAGCGAAAAAGGGTGACGTTCGCGGCCGACCGGAACAGGGTCATCACGCGGCTCTTCATTCCGGGCGATGCCCAGAAGGTCCGGCACCTCATCCACCGGCTCCTGGACCTGCCGGAGCGCGAGGTGGATCGGCTCCTGGACCAGATCCTGGAGGACTTCTCGGGGCGCCACCGGAACATCAATGCCGTCTTCCTGGCCCACTACCGCGAAGGCAAACAGTACGTTGACGATCCGGGCAACCTGTCGGCCAAGAGGAGACTCTTGATCGGCGCCTATCTCACGCGGGAGTACTCGATAGAGTCCGCCGCCTTGTTCAACCCGTCCATGGTGGCCGACCCGGATCAGAATGACCTGGGTCCTGGATGCCTGCGGGTCATTATCAGTTTTCGCGCCACCGGCGAGGGACACGTCTCCTCGATCGAGTTTCGACGGGCAGTCCTTAACGAAAAGAACGATCTGGTGCTCGAGCCCGTCAGTCCCTATCTTGAGGCGGAGAAGATCGTCAAGAACATGTTCTACGACAGGAACCTGTTCGGGTTGCGACTGCTCGAGATGATCCTCCCGAAGGACGACCCGTCCCACGACCGCCCCTCCACGATGCGGGCCAACGACGTGTTGTTGAGCCTGCTGGATAAGCTCGACGATCAGTTCAACTACGCCCAGCTTCGGGAGGCCCTCAGCAGGATCAAACAGGAACGGGAGCTGGACCCGGAGATCTTGCCCGAGATGCTGGATCGCATCGACGGGCTGGCAAAGTCGGACTACCAGATCAGATTCAGCCGAGAGACGCCCCTCTCTGAGCGGGTGATCTTTCCCGTCTCGAATCATGAGCGCAGGGGCATCGAGGACGCTCGGTTCGTCCGGTTCGTGGATGGCGAGGACGTCACCTACTATGCCACGTACGCCGCCTTCGATGGCGCCAACGCACAGACCCAGCTTCTGGAAACCAAGGGGTTTCTGACCTTCAACATCAGTTCGCTGAGCGGTAAACATGCGAACACGAAGGGCCTGTCGCTGTTCCCACGAAAGATCAACGGCAAGTATGCGATGATCTCGCGCATCGACGGGGAGAACCTGTACGTCATGTACTCCAGCGACGTGCACTTCTGGCACGACGCGAAGAAGCTCCAGGAACCAAAGTATCCGTGGGAATTCGTGCAGATCGGCAACTGCGGTTCGCCCATCGAGACGGACGCGGGCTGGCTGCTCTTGACCCATGGCGTGGGGCCGATGAGGCGCTACTGCCTGGGCGCTACGCTGCTCGACCTGGAGGACCCGACGAAGGTGATCGGGCGGCTCGACAAGCCGCTGCTCGCCCCGGACGAGTATGAAAGGGAGGGCTACGTGCCCAACGTGGTCTACACCTGTGGCGGCATCGTTCACAACAACGAAGTGATCATCCCCTACGCCATGTCAGACTCGGCCTCCAGCGTGGCGACGGTTTCGTTGCCTGCGTTGCTAGACCTCCTGCGCCGCGGCAACGGATAGGGCCCTTGAAGTTGCGCGCCGCGCGCGGTCTCTACTGCTGCGGCTTCACCTTACCAAGCCGTTCCACCCAGTAGATCTCACTGAGGTTGTGCTTGGTCTTGTCACCGTCCCTCACTTGCTCGCTCGTCGCCGCAAAGCTGCCCGACTTGAGAACGTCATCGCCTGAGAAGACGAAGGTGTCCTTGAACGTCCATCGGTTATCGCCTTCGGGTATGAAGTAATGCACTTGCAGGCAGGTGTCTGGCCCGATTTGGACACAAGAAGCGGATGGCAGATTGCTCCTCGCACGAATGCGGGCTTCGTGCTTCTGGTAGTCAGGCGGCTCCTTGGGGTCGAATTCCAGATGACCCAGGGCGTAGAGCGTACTTCCATGGGCCATCGGTTCCAGGCGGAGAAGAAGCATCCTGAGGTGGGTCTCGGTCTAGTCTGAGTCGAAGATCTTGCCTCGCTTGGAGACGATCTCAACGCCGATCGCCTCGCGCCCGAAGAGCGTCCGTTTGGTAATCTCCAAGCTCGTCTCGTAGACGCCGTCTTGGGACCTTTGCCTTGGCGAGGGATCATCCTCACCCTCACGGACGGCTTCGCACGCGACGTAGGTGCCGCGACCTTGCCACGTCCCTGCTGGAATGGTCGGTGCAGCGAATCGCACGGGTTGTGCCTGAGAGCAACCCATCGAGGCAACCGAGAGGATAACACTGAACAGGACAAGACAGGAGTGTGCGTGTTTCATGGTAGTATCCTCCTGGTGATTTGACCTTGTGATCCGCGGTGCGACGCCAGGTTCGTGGTTCTCAGCGAGATGTCGTGGGTGCCCATATCCCACGCAGCCGAAATCCCTGGCACCAGGACATGACGAATTATGGCCGACAGGATGATGCCAGATCAAGTGATGGTTATTCCCGGCTTCGCCGAGTCCGTCGGAGAAGCCTGGGGTCAGATCGCTTCTAGGCGCGAGCGGCGTACGGTAAGGATTCGGGCTGCTGTGTGAGGTCCCATTTCGTTGGGGGAATCTCGGCGAAGCGAGGGGCCGTAGGCTGCGGGCCTTCATCAGGGAGGGCCTCGGCGAGAAGGGCGTGCATCTCCTCGGCGGCGGCGGACGCATCACCAGCCATCCGCCAGACCACGGACCCTTGCCAACGGGCGTTTGCGTAGGCCGTCCTCAACCCAAGCGACGTCCTAGCTACGGGGACCTCGAGCTCCTTGGCGGCAAAGAGCGCCCCGGTCGCAAGGCGTGTGCGTCCAAGCAAGTGATTGAGAACGATCAGGCCGACCGGCTTGCCCTGCCGGGCCTGTTGGACTTGCCCCAGTGTATGAACCGTCTGCCGAAGTGCCGACCGATCGGCCTGCCAAGGCCCGGTCGGCATCACGACGGCATCGGCGAGCCCCATCAGTGACCTGGTGAAGTCGGGATTGTCCGAGGGACCGTCGATGACGCAGTGCTCAGCCACGATTTGCGTCACCCTGCGGAGGGAGGTCTCCGCATCGCCCACCATGTAGACGGAAACGCCCGGCGACGCCACGCCTATCCAGGCGGCGCCGTTGCCCTGTTCGGTGTCCGCATCGACGAAGGCCACCTGTTTCCTCTGCTCATCCAGCCAAGCGGCTAGATGCACGGCGATCGTCGACTTGCCCGTGTCAGACTTGAGTCCGCCGATCAGGATGACCACCGGGATCTACCTCCCTGATGGAGTATCGGCATCTGGCCCGTATTGCCTACGGCCTTTGCCGGCCGCTTTCATGCCGACCTAGCCACAGATCGAGCGATACACGAATCGCGGGACACCGCGCTTGCGTTCGGGTGCCAAGCAGGTCAGCCTCGGACCCCCCGTGGTCACCGGCTGCCAGTACTGGCATCGGGGTGACACCCGTGGTGCTGGTAAGATGGGTAGGCGTGAAAGGGACGGCGCGTAGGCCGGGGGCCGTAGCTTGGGAGGCCCGGCCAGGTCCTTCGGGTTCCTGCGTGCGCCAACTCGGGCTAGATCAGTACCCCGTCCGTCCAGCCAAGCTTGACCAGCTCGATCTTCGCCGGATCGCTCGTTCCGATCTTGTGTTGCTGGTCGGCGGCCTCGATGTGCCGGGTCGGCGGCTTGAAGGGACGGTCTTCGCCGAAATGCTGCCGCCGGTAGGCCTTGATGATCTGCCGGCCGATCGTGTCGATCGCGACGGGGTCCTTGCTGAGCAGCAGGCCGCGGTACGGCCAGATGTGACGCGGATCGTAATGGTGCGGACCGATGCCGTGGAACAGCGGCGTCAGCAGCACGAGCACGTTCAGACGCGTCTTGCCCTTCACCAGCGGCAGGTGCCAGATCTTGCCGAGCGGCGAGCAGAACCCGCCGTGGTACGCCCACGGCGTCGGCACGAACATGACGTAGTTCTTGATGCACCCGCCCAGCCCGGACCAGTGGTGCGTCCGCATCGGTCGTGCGTTGATCAGCGCGGTGCTCCGCTTGAAGACGGGATTGCGGAGCACGCGGCGGTCGTCGATGGCGATGTTGTGTTGGGCCACGCCCGCCTCGCGGACGCGCCGCGACAGGGCCTGCTCGACGGCGGCCGGCGTGGGCAGCCTGCCCCAAACGTTGCTCTTGATCCCGACCACGTCGTCGGGCCGGATCAACCGCCGCCAGGCCGCCTGGATCTCCTGCTCGCCCAGCAAAGCCAGGATGCCGTCATCGAGCATCTGTTGGGTGATCTTGGCATCGGGTCGGCCGCCCTTGTCCAACACGTCCTTGTGTCGGACCAGGACGACGCGCGTCTTGTCGCCCGGCTTGGGTTTGGCGGGGGTCATTGCGCTGGCCGTACCGGTCACGCCGGCGAGCGTGGCCGAGGCCGTCCCGCGGATGAAGTCGCGACGACTGAGGTCATCCCTCGGCGCTGTCATGGTCGAGACTCCTTGTTCGAGGACTTCTTGCGGCGGATCCGAAACCGTTCGATCGCCTCACCAGCCAGCTCGAGGGCGCCGGCCCGGGTTGGGGAATCCAACGCGGCTGCCAGCAACCGCCCGCCGGTCGCGACGGCTGTCCACCGGTCCGCATCGATCTTCGCCGCCCCCCGCCGATCCGCGCCGCGGGCGAAGCCGTCGATGAACCCCCGCCGCGCCTTGGTCGCCAGCGCCGCCGTGGGATACAGCACGCACAACACGTAGCAACGTGCCTTGTCGCGCCGGTACGTCGCCAGGACGCCCTGCGTGTGGGGGCCCAGATGCAGCGGGTTCCGGTCGCCGAGGTCGTAGTGGTAGTTCAGCGCGTCGCGCCGGTAGACGTAGCGAACACTGTGGGCGATCAGCCCGTCGGTGGGTAGATAGCCCAGGACCTCCGGTAGCGGGCCGGGCGTGGCGACGGCCGACGCGATCACCCGACCCAGCTTGGCGGCGGCCGCGTCAGCCGCGCGATCGACCGATTCGGCGTCAACGCGGACGGCCACGAAGTAACGATCCTGCCAGAACGTCAGCAGGCCCGGTCGGTGCTCGGCCCCCTGGCCGATCTTCGCGTCGGGCTGATCCTCGTCTCGGCCGTTGGTGAACACGCCGAACGCATCGAACGAGGTGGTCATGTCGAACAGCTCGACGACAATCGACGGGCCGCGGGATCGCCGGAATTTCCGAACGACCAGCCCGGCGAACGCATAGACCAGGTAGACCTCGGCCGCACCGTCCATGTAGTCAT
>CAYOGX010000037.1:0-1901 GCA_964403235.1 uncultured Planctomycetales bacterium
GGGCCAAGCCTTGGCCATGTTGCCGGTATCATGCGTATCCTCACGGCCAAGCTCAGCCGAGTTCCTCGGCTTCGCTTGACCGTGCCACCCGTCACAGTCCAAAACAACAGGCGCCGCCAGGAACCACGGGGCGCGAAGCAAGCCCTGTCTATATCGGCCAGGCGAGGCCTGCAGCCCAGTCGCCCTGGATGCGGGCGACCGATGTCCTATAATAGTACGCTTTGGGTGGGCTGGACGCGATGGGCGGACTTGGCCGGAGCCGACCGGTGGGCCTTTTCGAGACCGTTGAGCAGAAACAGCGAGATCGCGTGGCCCCGCTGGCGGTCCGAATGCGGCCCCGCACGCTCGACGAGTTCGTCGGGCAGCAGCACTTCATCGGACCGGACAGGCTGCTGCGGCGGATGTTGGAGGCCGACCGGCTAACCAGTGCGCTGTTCTACGGGCCGCCCGGGACGGGCAAGACCACGCTCGCCCACATCATCGCCCACCATACCCAAGCGGAGTTCCAACAGGTCAGTGCCCCGGGGACCGGTGTCAAGGAGGTCCGCGAGATCCTGGCCCAGGCCAAGACCCGTCTGGACGCCACGGGCCGACGGACCGTGTTCTTCATCGATGAGCTGCATCGTTTCAATCGCGCCCAGCAGGACGTGCTGCTGTCGGACGTCGAGGACGGGCTGATCATCCTGATCGGCGCGACCACGGAGAACCCGTTCTTCGCCGTCAACAGCCCGCTGATCTCCCGCAGTCAGATCTTCCAGTTCGAGCAACTCAGCGAGGAGGACATCAAGGTCCTGCTCCGCCGCGCCCTGGGGGATGGCGATCGAGGCATGGGGCGGCACCGCGTCGAGATGACCGACGAGGCGATCGACCACCTGGCCACCATGTGCGACGGCGATGCCCGGCGGGCGCTGACGGCATTGGAGGTCGCGATCCTCAGCCAGCTCCAACACGCCGGACCCCAAGAGGCCCAAGCGCCTGACGACAAGACCGAGGCCGTCGTTCCCACGGTGCCCATCGCGATCGACGTGGCGGTGGCAGCCGAATCGATTCAGCGCAAGGCGATCGAGTACGACGCGACCGGCGACGGGCACTACGACGCCGCCAGCGCGCTGATCAAGTCGATGCGGGGCAGCGACCCGGACGCGACGGTCTATTGGCTGGCGCGGATGCTGACAGCGGGCGAGGACCCGCGTTTCATCGCCCGGCGGATCGCGATCTGCGCGGCGGAGGACATCGGCAACGCCTCGCCGATGGGGCTGGTGCTGGCCAACGCGGCCGTCCAGGTGACGCTCTTCGTCGGGATGCCCGAGTGCCAGTTGGTGCTGGCGCAGGCGGCGATCTACCTGGCCTGCGCGCCGAAGAGCAACGCGTCGGCCCGGGCGATTTGGGCGGCGATGGATGACGTAAAGCACGCCCGGACGGTGCCGGTCCCCAAGCCCCTGCGGAGCGCCAACTACGCTGGTGCCAAGCGATTAGGACACGGCCAGGGGTACAAATACGCCCACGACTACGCCGGCGGAATTGTGGCGCAGGATTACCTGGGTGTCGATAAGATATACTACGAGCCTTCGGAGCGAGGGCATGAGGCCAAGCTGGCGGCGTACCTGGCGAGATTCAGGGCGCTGCGGGCGTCGGCCTCGAGCGAAGCGGAAGGGTCCGGGCGGTGAAGAAGGAGCTTCGTCAACGGCTCCGCGCGGTAATGGCGTCCATTGACGCGGAGGAGCTGCGCGTCCGCTCCGCGACGGCGTGCCGTCTGCTCGTGGCCCAGCCGGAGTACCAGCAGGCCCGGGTCGTGCAGGTTTACTTCTCGCTCGTCGCCGAGGCGGACACCATGCCGCTGGTCCTGCGGGCCTGGCAGGACGGCAAGCACACGATCGGCTTCGAGATCATCACCGACCAGC
>CAYOGX010000037.1:1911-12507 GCA_964403235.1 uncultured Planctomycetales bacterium
CGTCCTGGCCCCCAAGGTGAGCTGGGAACAGCGTCGGATGCTGCCGATCGAGATCCACTCGATTATCGACGTTCGTGAGGCCTACATGGGCATCCGCGAGCCCGTCGAAGGCGTGCCCACGCCGATGGGGGATATCGATTTGGTGACCCTGCCCGGACTGGGGTTCGATTCGTTCGGGAACCGGCTGGGGCGCGGCAAGGGCTTCTATGATCGCTTCTTGGCGCACAAGGACTACGGGGCCGTCTCGTGCGCCATTGCGATGGAGGAGCAGTTCGTCGAGGCCGTGCCGGTCAATCCGCACGACATGCCGATCGACATGCTGGTGACGGACAAGGAGGTTCGGCGTTTCGGCCGGTGATTTCGCCGGAGCCGGTCGAACACCTGGCCTTGGATCTGTTATACTAATTTGCTTGAGACCATCCACCGCAGGCCGACAAGACCCACCGCCTGAGCATTGCCGCAAGCAGGAGGATTGTCGTGGCGAGAACCTACTTGTCCCCACCAGGTCGGCGCCGGACGCGTCGCAGGTTGTCGGCAGTGGCCGGCACCACGGTTGTGGTCGTTTTCGTCCTGGTATGGTGGCTCTCGGGGGGCGATGAGACCGAGCCGGGTCTGGGCGTTCTGCCCAGCGGTCCGCTCACCCCTGCCGGACCCGCAGAGGCCACCGGAGGGGGCAGCGATACGCTCGAGCGGGGTGCGGCGCCTTCGCACACCGACGCGTCCCCACCGGCAGATCTGGCCAACCGCATTCAAGCCGCCGTGCAGGCCGGCCAGCGGGCGCTCGAGAAGGACGACATCCTGACCGCCCAGACGCAGATGTCGGCCGCCCTCCGGGCCGGCGCGAGCGGCGAACAGGCCACCGAGCTCCGGGCCAGGCTCGTCCAACTGGCCAACAAGGTCGTCTTCTCACCCCCGCGTGTCACCGGCGATCCCCGTTCGGCCACCTACCTCGTCAAGCGAGGGGACAATCTTCGCAAGATCGCCAAGCAGCACAAGATCACCGCCGACCTGATCGCCCGCGTGAACAACCTCCGCAACAAGAGCATGATTCGCGAGGGCGCGCGTCTGAAGGTGCTCCGCGGGCCGTTCCAGGCCGTGGTGCTCAAGCGCGATCACACCATGGACATCTACCTCGATGACGTGTTGGTCAGGACGTACAAGGTAGGCCTCGGCGAGCACGACAGCACCCCAACCGGCACCTGGCGGGTCAAGAACAAGCTGACCAACCCCACGTACTTCCCACCTCGCGGCGGCAAGATCATCCAGGCCGATGATCCCAAGAACCCCCTCGGCGAGCATTGGATCGGGCTGGAGGGCGTTGCGGGCGAGGCCAAAAACCAGCTCCGTTACGGCATCCACGGCACGAACGACCCCAACAGCATCGGAAAGGACATGTCGCTCGGGTGCATCCGCCTGCTCAACGAGGACGTGACCGAGCTGTATTCGCTGCTCGTGGTCGGCAGTTCTCAGGTGATCGTCAAGGATTAGTCGGGCGCAGCGGGGCCAAACGATGAGCGCCGACTCGCCGCAGACGCGCGGCGCGTGGTCGCAAGGCGGGTTACTTCTCGACCGTTGCGGCGTTGATCTCTCGCATTTCCTGGATGAGTTCTCGCGGCCAATCGGTGAGGATGACCGCGACCCCCATTCTGTGATACGGCCTGAGGCGCGTGCCGATGCGGACCAGGAGCGTGCCGCGTTGATGGACCATCACGCGGGCACCCATGGCCTGGGCACGAGCAATGTTGGCCGGGCTGAGCGTCGCAGGTCCGAGCGTGATGACGCTCGGCCAGGGCGGGGTGGATTCGATCTCGTTCAGTCGCTCGGGCGTCGGCGCATCGAAGCCGATCAGGACTGTCGCGTTGCCTCTCAGGTAGGGCCTGGCCGCTCGGATCTGCGCCTGGGTCGTGACCAGCAGCACGACCTGATCGGCCAGATCCGCCTCGTCAACCACGGCCACGACGTCTGGCAGCTCGGCCGTCCGTAGTCGCAGCCCCACCAGGATCAGACCGCGGGCCAGTTCTAACGCCTTCGATAACGTGGGGACCGGGCCGTTGGTGCTTTGAGCCGTCCGGGCGCGAAGCTGCTCATAGTCGAGGCCCTTCAGTGAATTCGGCCGTCCCGGGTCTCGGGTGAGCGCATGATCGAGATCCAACACGCAGACCTCGTCGTGCGTCTGGCAGACGTCGAGGACGACCATGGGCAGCCCGTTGTCGATGGCCGATTGGACGGCCGCCAGCGAATTGGGCAAGGCGGTCTGGCTGGTCAGTCCGCCGTTTGCGGCCAGCAAAATGCCGCGGGCGCGACCGCGAAGGATCGCCCGCGCATGAGCGGGAGCGATCGGCGCCGCCGGGGGTGGCGCCGAGGCGGTTCGCCGTCCCCAGCCGCGCCACCCCGCCATGTTGCACCCGCTCCACAGTACGCCGGGAACAACGAATATCAGCGACAGGACTAGGCGAGTTCGTTTTGGCATGATCAGCCTGCCGGCGCGGGACCCATCGCCCGACCAGTCAGAGGCCCGATGGTATCGCCCCGGCGTACGCTTGTCACGGCCCGGGGAGTTCGGCGCTTGGATTGGGGAGGCCTGCCCAGGGCAAGTGCGTCCGCGGGGCCTGCTGAACGCCATTGGTACTCCTGGGTATCCGGTTGATTTGACCCGACGCCGTCTGCTACAATACCTTGGTCGTGGCGAGCGGCCGGGCGCGGACTGGGCCGAGCCGTCCTCCAGGTTTCGGGCATCAGAACGAGGAATCTCCCATGAATCGACAGGAAGGTTGTCGGACGGGTGCGTGGGTGCTGTGCGTTACCGCCATGGTCGTCGTGCCAGGTTGCTTGTGGTCGATCGACGTGAACGGCAACGGCGACGACCCCAATACGGTCGTCATACGGTTGGTCAACGAGAGCTGGACGCTTGCGGTCAGGCCGTTGCTGTACGCCACCGGCCAGCCCGTCACCGACGCCACGACCGAGCTGTTCATACCCGCCAACGTGGTTAGCGGGATCGGCGTGGCGGGGTCGGGCGTGATTGACACCCGGAAGTCCGACGAGGTCACGCTCGACTGCTCTGACGCTTGGGCCATAGGGACGCCCGGCGCGGTCTTCGTCGACGATAACGGCAACCCACAGGGCACGACCGACCAGGTCGTCCAGATCCAGGGTCAAGGGGTGCTCGGGTGTGGCAAGACGATCACCATCACCTTCAGGAGTGACGGGGACAGCACGTTCACGGCAGACGTGAGCTCCAGCGGGGGGTAACCTGAACGCCTGTTGGCCATGCCAAGGAGAATCCGTTGAACCATCGACGATACCGCTATCGGATGTTGTGGTGCGGTCTGGCCGTCGCGGGCCTCGCGTTGGCTGGGTCCGGTTGTCCGCTCAACCCGCCGCCGGGACCCGTCACGGTCCGACTGGTCAATTCCAGCAATTTTGCCGTCTGGGCGAACGTGTACGTGAGCAGCATGGCGGTCGCGGCCGATCAGCTTTTCGTTGCCGCCAACGCCTACAACGCCTGGCAGGGCGCCCGGCCGTTCCCGACGCTCAATGCGGGCGAGACGGTGGAATTCTCCCTCGAATGCGATCAGGTGGGCGCGATCGGCGTGGGCGAGCCGGTGTTCTCGGGGGTGGGGCTGGGCCATCGTAGCCAGGACCAGATTGCCCTGCAACGACCGACGGACTTCGATTGCGAGCGGACGGTGATTTTCACGTACACGGCCAACGCGTCCACCGGGCAATACAACGTCACCTCGTCCGTGCCTTAGTCACCACGTCGGCGATCGGCGCCGGGGCGTTGGCTGTGCGCGCTGTCGCGCGGGACGGCGATCACACCGGTTCGTGACAATTCCCGGATGCCGTAAGGCCGGCACAGATCGATAAAGGCCTCCACCTTGTCCTCGGGTCCGGTGAGCTGGATCGTGACGCTCCGGGGAGCGACGTCGACGACGCAGCCGCGGAAGACCTCGGTGATCTGCCGCATCTCGCCGCGTTTTTCCGGTGGACAGGCCACCTGGATCAACACCAGGTCGCGGACCACGCACGGTTGCTCGGTCAGGTCGCGGACCTTAACGGCCGAGACCAGTTTGCCGAGTTGCTTGCGGATCTGCTCGAGCGTGGCCTCGTCGCCGCTGGTCACGATGACCATCCGGGACAGCGCGGGGTCTTCGGTCCGCCCGACGACGAGCGAATCGATGTTGTAGCTCCGCGCGGCGAACATGCCCGACACGTGTGCCAGGACGCCGGGCTGGTTCTGTACGAGGACGCTGAAGACGGCTTTGCGTTCCATGGGGGTATCCTCGCCGACGGCGGTCTAGACCATGCTCTCTGTGGGTTCCCACTCGGGCATCGCGCCCATGTCCATCTGGTCCAGGGCCTTGCCCGCGGCCACCATCGGATAGACGTTTTCCTCGGGTTCGACGTGGAAGTCGGCCACGGTCAAGATGTCGCTGGCGAGCAGGTCGCGGATCGCGTCGGCCACGTCGGCCTTGTCGCTGATGGTCATGCCCCTCGCTCCGTAGGCCTCGGCGACCCGGGCGAAGTCCGGGTTGTGGAGCCGGGTCTTGCTGTAGCGGCGGTTGAAGAACATCTCCTGCCACTGCCGCACCATGCCCTGGAACTGGTTATCGAGGATGACCACCTTGATGGGCAGCCCCTGTTCGACGCCGGTGGCCAGCTCGGTGATCGTCATCTGGAACGAGCCGTCGCCGTCGATGTCGATGACGGTCTTGTCGGGACGTCCCACCTGCGCGCCGATCGCGGCGGGCAGCCCGAACCCCATCGTGCCCAGCCCCCCCGAGGTGATGTGCCCGCGGGGATGCCGAAACTGGCAGAACTGGGCCGTCCACATCTGATGCTGGCCCACGCCGGTCGTGATGATGGCCTCGCCCCCGGTCTGGCGCGAGATCTCCTCGATGACGGCCTGCGGCTTGATCCGGTCGCCGGACTGGTCGTAGCGGAGCGGGTACTTGCGCTTCCACTCGGCGATCTGGTCGAACCAGCTCGTCCGGTCGCGATGCTCGATCAGCGGCACCAGTTCCTCGAGGATCAGCTTGGCGTCGCCCACCACTGGGATGTCGACCTTGACGTTCTTGCTGATGCTGGACGGGTCGATGTCGATGTGAACGATCTTGGCCTTGGGCGCGAACGTGTCGACGACGCCCGTCACGCGATCGTCGAACCGCGCGCCGATCGCCACTAGCAGGTCGCAGTTCTGCACGGAATAGTTGGCATAGGCCGTGCCGTGCATCCCCAACATACCCAGGTACAGTCGCTCGTCGGCGACGCCGTCGAAGGTTCCCATGGCCAGCAGCGTCGTGGTCACCGGGACGTTCGACTTGCGGGCCAGCTCGCGAAGTTCATCGGACGCGCCGGACAGCACCACGCCGCCGCCGACGTACAACACGGGTCGTTCGGCGGCGTTGATGGCCTGGGCGGCCAGGCGAACCTGCCGGATGTGCCCTTTTTTTCGCGGCCGGTAGCCGGGCAGGTCCATCTTGACCTGGTCCAGCGGGACCTTCGTGGCCACCTGGATGTCCTTGGGCAGATCGATCAGCACCGGTCCGGGTCGCCCCGTTTGGGCGATGTGGAAGGCCTCGCGGACCACCCGGCGGAGATTCCGCACGTCCTTGACCAGCATGTTGTGCTTGGTCACCGGGCGGGTCACGCCTGTCACGTCCGCTTCCTGAAACGCATCGTTGCCGATGACGGCGGTGGCGACCTGGCCGGTCAGCGCCACCACCGGGATGCTGTCCATGTAGGCCGTCGCCAGCGCGGTCGTCAGGTTCGTTGCGCCCGGCCCGCTGGTGGCGATGCACACGCCGACCTTGCCGGTCGCCCGCGCGTACCCGTCAGCCATATGACCCGCGCCCTGCTCGTGCCGGCTCAGCACGAACTTGATGGGCGACTCGTAGAGCTGGTCGAACATCGGCATGATGGCCCCGCCCCCATAGCCAAACATGACCTCGACCTGTTGGTTGAGCAACTCTTCGTGGAGCAGCTCGGTACCCATTTTCGTTTCGGGGGTTGCAGACGGAGAGTCTGCGGCCTGTGCGTCGCCGGCCATGGTTTTTATCCTCTCCAATAGGGTCCCATGGATTCGTTGCCGCCTCGCAGCCGCCTACGAGATGGCCGGGCGGTCACCGGTCGGTGGTCGCCCCACGGCGGCCCCGCCGCCGTGAAACGTCCCGCCCTTGGACGTATTCAGTTTGTCGGCAAGGATCGGCGAGATCCCTTACCAGTTTTCATTGTAATCTATCGGCCGATGAACGCAATGACTCAAGCCGGTCCACGCGCCGGCGGCGTTGCTCGAAACGAGGGGGTGCGTCCGGGCCGATTACACCTGTGTGACCTCGACGCCGCCGGAGACTTCCACGAAGTATCGATTGCCCCGGCTAACCAGGGCGGTGCCCAGGTGGCGTCGGGCGACGTTGAGCATTTTGCTGATGGCCTCGGAGGGCCCGACCTTGCGGTCCCGGCCCTTGTCTCGCCAGATCCATTTTTGCTCGGCCAGGTCGGCGCCATCCGTGCCCTTGGGGTCCGACCCGAGGCTCCGATGGACCAGCGCGCCAATGATCCGCGCCTGTTGCTGTTGGCCCGGGATGACCTCGCGCTCGAGCTTGTCGAGCACGATGTGATCGATATCCAGGACGTTACCCTTGGGGGTCCGCCGAAGCACCAGCTCGATGTGTCGAGGCGGCACCGCCTGCCACGAGGCCCCGACATCCGGTTGGTAGGCCAGGTCGTCCAGATAGGCGCGGACGATGCGGACGTTGCTGGCGTCGAGGTTCCAGAACGGCTCGCCGAACGTCGCGGTGGCACTGACGAGCAGATCGAACTGGCCCCGCTCCTCGGGCGGGGCCGGGAGGTCCCGCTCGAGCTGGTCGAGCAGGAATAGCGAGCAGAGCGTTGCGGCGTACGTGCCGAGCGAGGACAGGCCGGCGAGCACGTAGAACGTCCGCCAGGTCGTCCCGTCGTCGAAGCTGAACCGTCGGATGACCCCGTAGTCTTCGGTGAGCGATTCGCCCTCCTCCTCGAATCGGCGCAGGACGAACGTGTCGCCGAAGTGCTCGTCGCGCACGCCCTGATCGGGTGCGTCGGGGTCCTGGCGGGTGAAGGCGAATCGCTGCGGCGCGGACGGCTGCAGGAAGTACTGGCGCATCAGACTGCCGAACAAGACGGGCCGACCCACCAGCATGGCCACGGTGGGAAAGATGCCCTGCAGGACCTGGGGCACCTGCTGCTTCTCGGCCCAGACGGGGATCGGCTCGAACTGAAGGGCCGGTGCGTCTCCGAAGGACAGGTGTCTGGCCAGGGTGATCAGCGACTGCCCGTCGCGCACATGGGCGTTCGTATCGGCCAGGCAGAACAGGTACGCCTTCGGCTGCGCGCCGGGCGATTGCGTTCCCTGCCGCATCGGTTGCCAGAACCATCGGCTCAGCGACGAGCCGCGATCTTCGGGCAGCAGATCCAGCCGCCTCTGCACGACCTCCACCTCACGGAAGATCGAGCCGACCACACCCGCCAGCTCGCGTGGTTCGATCTCGCCTCTGGTTTTGAGCAGGTTGTGGATTTGGTTGGCCAACCGTCGGTGGGCGTCGGCGTCGATCGACGCGAGCGGCCCGATGGCGCCCCTGACCTTCATGACGTGCTCCGTCTTTGCTCCCTGCCCGCCGGTATCCTGGTCAACCCTTGATGATAGCAGGCCGGCCTCAGCCAAGTCTACCGGACGCCTCGTCCCTCCTTTCCTGCCCCTCGGGATCAGCACCCAAGCGACAAGTCTTGCGGGACGCAGCCTTATGCCGAAGGTGGGTCCTGCTCGGTTCGCGCGAGAGGGATATCAGTTGGCCCACGTCTTGCCTACGCGGGGCACCAGGGACGATTCCGCGGCGGGCGCGCCTCGTCCCAATCACATCTCTGGAAAAACCACGTCAATCGCGCCCGGCAGGACTCGAACCTGCGACCCCCGGTTTAGGAAGACGTCCGGCCGCCTTCTTTCGGCCACTTTTCCTTGGAAATTCTACGCTTTTCGTGCACGAAAGCCAGCGTGCCGCCGGACGATTGCCAGCGGTCGGCCGGCGCGCGCATCGAGCCATGCAGATTGGGGGCACAAGTTGGGGCACATGTTGGCATCGGCACTCCCTGGGCCGTGTAACCAGTGGGCCCACTGACATCCTTGTTGGGAGGCCGCAATCGTGCGTTATTACGCCACAGTGGGCGGCGTTGTCCATCCTTTCTCTCCGATTCTTTGTTTGCTGCGGTTGAAGAGCGAATCACCCCTTCAGAACAGGCCAAGCGAGCAGCCATCCCAACTGACCGAGCATGCAAAGGTGAAACGCGCAAGTCTCTGTAAATGAACGAGGACGGAGTTTTCGGGAGGGACACCCCTTCAGTACAAGGCGCACGAGTCTTCGGGAAGGACAACCAAAATAGCAGGACTGCGCTACGCCGTCTGGCTATCTTGGTGCCAGACAGCATAGAGAACCGTCCTGTGTCGACATGTACAGCTTGCCATCGGCGGCGATGATGCCGTCCATCACCGGACCGGATCTCAGACTCATCCCGGCAAGCTTCTTGCCGCTTCCGGTGTCGACGGCCCAGAGCTGAGCGCCTTCTTCCCCGGCGAGCGTGGCCATGGGGTCCTGGCTCTTGGCCGGATCCGGTGGTCCGGCCACGAAGAGGACACCCTCGGCAAGGACCATTGCATGGGCGCGAAGGGACACCCATTGGAACCAGGCCGGCGGCAGGGTGCGCGTGATGCCCCAGCCCTTCGTGGTGCCCTCCGTTTCCCCGCTGACGGCGGGGCGCGTCTCGTCGTGGTCTGCGTAGAGGAGGTAGCCCTTGTCGGCGCAATAGAGCGGGCTCTGGAGATTCCGCGACGTGAAGACCTGGAAGGCGTAGGTCTTGTCGTGGCCGATGGCAAGGAGCTGACCGGTCTTGGCGCCCCGGTGGGCAAGGTAATAGCCCGGCCAGGTGTCCGAGTAGATCCAGTAGGTCCGGTTGAACCATGTCTCGTCGAGGAACCCCCAGGGCGCGATCAGGTGCAACCCCATCTTTCGCCGCCCGAGATTCCAGCCGCCGTGCTCGTCTTCGAGAGATTCCAGCAAACCCTTTTGCGTTCGCTCCAACCAATCGCGCTGGTGCTTCTCGTAGTCGTTCTGTGGCTCCTTGTCGCGCGACGTGTACGGCTTGCCTCGAACCTGCAACGCTTCGGCGGTTTCGCCGGGATTGACGTAGGGGACTGGCTGGGGGCGGAGGGAGTAGTCGAACTTGTATTGGCCGAGATAGATGTATTCGTTCTGGGCGACGAGGATGTCGGAGCAAGCCCCTTCCATGTGATAGGCCGGCACGAAAGGTCAGTCCTTCGCGTCGCCGCGGGTTCGGGACCATGTGTCCACGCGGATCCGGCACCGGACCTTGCCGGTCGCCGGATCGAGGCCGAACAGCAAGATGCCCCCGTCGAGGAAGGTCGATCGTCCCGCCGTACAGTAAACCGTATCCCCCTCGACCAACACGCTCCCGTGCACCCGCCAGGGCGACTCCAACTGGTTACAGGCGACGATCTGTCGGTTCGACGGGGCCGCTCGGAAACGCCAGATCCACTCGCCGTTCGTCGCACGAAGGCAGTAGACGCAGCCGTTCGCGCATCCGAATAGCACGCGGTCCTTCCATACGGTTGGCGGGGAGTCTATTCGTCCGCCGGCCGTGAAATGCCAAAGGGGTTTGCCACTGTCCGCGTCGAGGGCGTGGAGCGTGTGCCGGTCCTTGACCGCCGTATAGATCCGACCGGCGGCGACCACGGGGGGCGTGAGGCGTCCGCCGAGATGATGGGCCCAATACGGCCCGACCTTGGGCGGGACTTGGCAACTTGCGGCTCCGGTCCGCCTGGCATCGTGTCGATACGTGTGCCAGTCCGCGGATCCTGCATCGATTGCGGATTCATCAACGGGGTCGCCGAAGGCCTTTCCGCAGAGAAGTCGATCGGCGGAGTCGTTCTCGAGGTGGGCCTCAAGCTCCTCGGTCGTCGCGCCGGTGAGGGCGTTGAACCCGCTCAGCTTCACGCCGGGATAGCAGAAGCAGGGGTGCGGCGGCACGTAGAGCAATCCGTTCGCGGGCAGCACACCATATTGACACGCGCCACGGACCCAATCGTTCTGGGTATGCGGTTGGCCTGTGATGCTGACGAACTCCGCCCCACGGTTCTGCGTGATCAGGTGCCGTTCGGTGGCCTTCGCGCGGTAGCATCGCAGATGATGCCCCGGTGTGTAGACGGACGATGGATCGACACGCTTCGCGGGTTCGCCGGTTTTCAGGTCGTAGCCGGTGATGTGATGACCATCCGCATGCCAGACGCATCCCTGAGCGACAAAGAGGTCGTGACCGAGCAGCGCTTGTCCACCCGACTGCCGATGCCAGAGCTTCCTGCCGTCCTTTGTGGTGAGAACCAGGATTCCCTTCTGCCAGCCGTAGATGACCCTCGGACCGTGCAAGATCAGCGTTCCTCGACCCTGACCGCCGGAGACGCGCCACCGTTCTGCCCCGTCGCCGAGATTCCGGCAGACGATTTCGTTCTTCGCTATATACACGAGCAGCGTTCCGTCTGCGGCCAGC
>CAYOGX010000038.1:0-12343 GCA_964403235.1 uncultured Planctomycetales bacterium
CCATACGCAGCTTGACACGGGACTCGTGGGCGGCGAGCAAGCCCGGGTCCTCGGACGCCGCGCGATCCCAGATCGTCAGCGCCGCACCGGCATCGCCCGAGTCCAGGGCCGCCTGCCCCTGCGCCACCAGCCAGATCGCCTCCCGAGTCCGCCCGAACGCCTGGGCATACGCCTTGATGGCGTTCTCGAACTTGCCGTTCTCATACGCCTCAATGGCCATCCGCACGAAGGGCGTCGCTTCCTGCTCCGGGCCGCGATACACCACCAGAAGGCCAATGACGGCAGCCGTGGAGGCCACCATCAGCGCCACCACCAGCCCCACCACCAGGTTCTTATTCAATCGTCGCTGCGCCATAACTTCACCGCTCTTTCCATGAACTCTCTAGAGCCCGGTCCTGTTGTCCTAGTCCGTCTTCGGCGGCCAATCCGGCCAATGATCGTGAACGAGAACCGGCAGGATCTTGCCGAGTAATCGCCCCGCTGCCCTTCGCACGCGCTCGGGATTTGCCGGGCCCCCTCGCCGGCCGAAGCACACCTCCACCTTGCTGAAGTAGCCATACCGTTCGAATGGGTTCCCCAAGGCCCACCGCACGGGCTCTCTCGAGCCGGCAAACCGGCCGTTGACGTGGAACAGATAGACGACCGTCGGGACCCACGCCAATCCCATCACGGAATCCTTTTGAAACGTCGAGATCGTCACCGGGACCCCATTGTCCTTCTCACCGACCCCGGGGACTTCGATGGTCACCAGGTCGCTGTTCAGTTGTCGGTACCCCCCTCCCAAGAAGCACTCTTCCGGAACGTGCGGCACCTGACCCGGCTGTCCGGAGTAGTAGGTCACGAACAGGGTCGGCCAGCACAAGGGGTTCTTGCGGTTCTTTACGCTGGTGTCCTCCAAACGCCACCGGATGTACTCCTCGGTGCCCAGCGCCTCGACCTCCTCCCTGGACATCCGGTCGCTACCCACCAAGCGATACGGCGCGATCTTATGGGTATCCAGCGACGAGAGCGGGGCCTTGAGATCCACCCGCTGCTTTCGAAACGTGAACCCGGACCAATACAACCACTGAACGCCGCCGGCACCCGCCGCCAGGAACAACACGCAGACCACGAACCGCGGGTCCCGGGCGAACGCCACCTTGAGCGCCCCCCCAGGACCGAGGCGCCCCTCCGCGACCGCTGCGGCCCCCGACCCGAGCGCCCCTTCCCGTTCGCTCTGTCCCCGCTGCGCGCTCACGCCACGGCACCCGATGACCCCGACCCGCCTTCGTGCTCGGGGACCTCTACAAACAGATTGTTCAACACGTACGAAATGGCGAAGAACAGCCCGAAGGCCACCAACAGCATCGCCAAGCCCAGAAACGTGTGCGCCGACCCGCTCGCATACTCCTTGCCTACGAAGACGTGAATGGCGCTCGTCGTCGTCACCCGAATGATATTACACAACAACGCGATCGGCAGACACGACAAGATCATCACCACACGGTGCCAAACCGGACGCTCGCTCAGGAACGTAATGGCGGTGCCCAGCGCGAAGAAGGCCATCATCAACCGCATACCCGCACACGCCCGCTCCACGTTGAGCTTGAAGAACTCCGCCCCGTGGCTGACCACGATCACCACGCCCTCGGTGTGTGCCTGGGTGTCCGAGACGAGCTGCAACACCATCGCCGCCACCTGACTCGCCACCTGCCTGAGAGGCAGGGTCAACTGGAACATCACCGGCGGGGGCAGGGGCACGGCGAACAACAAGAAGAGAATCGGAAACCAGGCGACCTTCACGACCCGCCCGCCTCCGACCAGCAAGACGGCGCCGAAGATGCTCACGACGACGGACACGGACCGCGCATAGGCAATCATCGGCCCGGTGACACTCGCCATGAACAGCAGCGCCGCCAAGCACAAACACGCTAACCCCAGATAGGAGCCGCGCGGGTTCACCCCGACGAGCTTCCGCCTGCGGCTGTTTAGGAAATACAGGCTGTAGATCGGCACGAGCAGCCCGTGAGACCAATCCCCGTTGTGTGTCCAGGTGTAGAACATGGCCGCGAGCTCTTGCCAGTAGATCAGCGCGAGCAACGCGGCGATGATCCCGATCTTCCACCGCCCAACCGGGCCGATCAGCTCGGGCCATCGCAGGACACGCCGCTTCACCCTGGGCCGGCTCGCATAGGCAGGCCGTGTCACCACCTCACTCATCGGCGAATCCATCCTCTTCACCCATGAACCGGCCCGGATCGGTCAGGCCCGAACTGACCGGAAATCACAGACCCGGGAAGAGCGCCTGCAACGACCCGAATCGTGCCTGTTTCTCCGCCCGCCTCCGCGCGGTCGGGTTCGGCTGACCAGCGTAAGAATCGATGGTCCCAAAGTTGCGATCATACACGAATCCGAATCCGTATGTGGTCCGGAAACCGTTGGCGATGGTCGCGATGAACGGTGCCAGGGGGTGTGTCCCCACGTTGATGATGTCGCCCGGTTTGATCTTGATGCCCGCGTCCTCGATCGCGAAGATGCGGTCGAGGTCGATCGGATAGGTCTCCTCCTGATCGGGGCCGATCTTCCGGACGATTTCGCAGCGGCTGGGCCATGCCCACGGGTCCAGGCCTCCCGCGGCCGCGATCGCGGCCTTGAGCGTAATGCCTCGGATCGGGATCGCGTAGGCCCCCGGCCCCCGTACGTGCCCCATCAGGTAGTATCGCTGGCCCGCCTCCGGATGCGGCACGCTGATCACGTCGCCGGGACGAATCACGATGTTGTAGCGATCCTCCCCCGCCTCCAACGCCTTTCGAGGAATCGCGATCACCCGCGTCTGTTCCGTGTCCTCCGCCACCGCCTCCCAGTCGAGCGTCGTGGGACCCCGCACCGGTTGAGTCGCCGGGGTAGCCGGCGGTTCGGCCGGGGTGGTCGTCGTCCCCCGCACCTCCACCCAATCCCCGTTCAACCAGATCCACTTGCTCAACTCCTTCGATGCCCCTTGGGGGGCCGACTTCGGTCCCGATCCTGACGTCGTCGCGCCCGGCGTCGACGAGCCCGCTCCCGAAGACGCGTCCCCTCCTGGAACGATGACTTTGAGCAGCTCCCGCCGTTCTTCCGCCGTCAATGCCCCAGGGTCCGCGGCGGGGCGAGATGCCGACGTGCGCTTCGCCGGACCCACACGGTCCGTCTGGCCGCCCGTATCGGCCAGTTCGTTGAGCAGCAGGTCGACGTCCTCCTGAAGCCCGCCGTCCGTCCCGGACTTCGTCGTGCCCGGGCTCGGCGCGGGTCTTACCGAAGTCGGACCGCCCGGCTCGGAGGACGGCGCCGTCGTCGGCTGTCCCGCCCGTTGCGAAGGACTGGCCACCTTGCGAATCACGTAGACCTTCTCCACCTCCATCGGGATCGAACCGACGTAGGAAATCGCCTCAAGCATCCGGAAATCGGACCGAGGAATGGACAGGGGGCCCGCACGCGCGGCATACCCGATGACGCTGAATCGACGCTGCGTCGGGGTGCGGACGACCACGCTGACGATGGGATCCGAGAGGAGCTCCACCTCCTTCAAGTTCGCCTTGATGAGATCCTCTGCCTGTCTCTCGGTCATTCCCCCAATGTTGACCCTGCCCAGGACGGGCAAGCTGACGTAGCCCAGATCGCTGACCCGTCGCACCTCGGTCGTGATGCTCCCGACCCGGAGCAGCTCATGGATGGTCACCTCCACGATGTCGGCCGGACCGATCTGGTATTCCTCCATCACCGCCACGGTGTCCTCCGGCAGCGGCTCCGTCGCGTTCATGAACGCGACCTCTTCATCCTGGAGGCCCAACGTCGCACGGATCTCATTGGTCACGGGCTTGCTGTGGAATCGCCCGACCTCACCGGGACGTAAGAAGCTGTTCCACCACGACCGCATGCAGCCGCAGGACGCGGCCAGGCAGATACCGCAGGCCACCAAGATTAGGTGTCGCTGACGGTCCATGTACTCACCATCTCGTCGATCGGGCGCGTCCGCGCCCCGATGCTCCGCTCGGCTCGCGACGGGGTCGCCGGACGCACACCCATCCTTCCGCCAGCGTCCAAGCGTCCCCCAGGCCCAGTCACAGGGAGACATCCCGCCGGCAGGACCCCGCACACAGGCGCGCCGAACCCTAGGCCCGCCAACGGGCGCACCCCGTCGACCGGGCCCACCGAGCACCTGTCCGTGACGCCCTTGCACCGCCAACTCGCGACGCAGCAAGGACCTGGGCGCTGCCGCAACCAAGGCAGACCGACCCCAGCCAAACGCCACAACTTCCGATAACTCATCGGCTTGGTCACACCTTTTTCTTTCACCAAATCCATCGCACCCGGCCGTTTCGACCGAACCCAACGCCCGCCCGTACACAGATGAACAATCCGTGGTACAGCGTATTATCATCATCTCGTATTGCTAATCGGCGACCCGGTCGCCACTTGGGTCTTCCTGGGGCCTACGCGACATCGGCGCGGAAAACGGCCTGCCCGAGCTCCCGCACCTCTACTACGCCCCACGAGGGCGGGGGTTCGCCGGCAACGGACCGTCCGTGCGGGCTGTGCCCCCCCACCGGGACGGGGCACCGGCCGGGGGCCACGCCCGGGCGCCCAAGCCGATGGGGCTCAAGGCCGGACGCCCTCCGGCGAAGTCGTCGGCGTTAACGAAGAATGCTTGAGTTGATGGGGTAGGGCGTAGAGGATCTGCTTCTTTGCGATCCCCAGGTCGGCGTGCAGAATGGCCGTCCCCGGCGGGGGACCGAGTTGCTGCGTCGTCGGGCGGGCCCGCAACGCCGCATCATAGCGGAGTTGGTAGGCCCGGTTGAGGGTCATCCACATCTGCCACGACACGACGGTCAGCGGCGCGTCGGGCGCCGGGCTTTTGATCGCGTCGATGGCCCCGCGGACAGCAGCGACGAACTCACTTTGGGCCGCATACTCATAGGACCGCAACGAGATCGGGTTGTACCACACCGGCTCGATGAAGACGTCACACTCCAGCATGAGCCGCACCGCCGCCTCGCGCCAATCGAGGTCGACTAAGCGGGCCGTGATCGCCGGCCGGCCGGCCAGATCAGGGCTGATCACATAGCTTCGTCCAGCCCGTTCCATCAGATCCGCCATCGCCTCGGCAAAGGGCTTGTTGTTGTAGTCGAGGGTCACCCTGGGCGGCGGGCGCTGGAAATCGAAGAAGCACGGCCCGACCTTGACCTCGAGATAGTGCAGCCCGGCTGAGGGACCCAGGCCCCCCAACGGCTGGGCCACGCCGGTCCGGATGAAGCCGTACAAGTCGCGCCGTTTCGCCAATTGCCGAGCGACGTCGGCCTGGACCGTCCGCCAACTCGCCTTGCGATGCCACGCAACCGTCTCTCCGGTCAACAGGATGACCCGTTCGTAGGGCACGCGGGCCCCGCTGATCCACTCGTCAGGCCAGGGCTGGCTGGTCTTGACCCGATACTGGGTGACCGCCGCGCAGCCGGTCAGGCCCGGCAGGGCCACTGCCCACGCCAATACCAGCGATTTGTGATGGCGCCGAGACCCCATGCGTGTCCTCATCGTCCGTCGACCTCGAAGCCGGCCGACCGGACGCGTACCCACCGGACGTCCCCCGTCAAGAGGGCAGGATGACCCCATGCGTCGGAGGCGCGGGCCAGAACGTCACCCACGAGTTCACCTTGACCAGCTTCACCTGCGACGGCTTGGCGTCCAGCATGCCCACCACCAATGGCAGCCCCGCGTCGACAACGACGTGTCGGCGCCCGTCGTTGTCGATGACCTTACCGTTGATGGGAGCGGTCGCGTCGTCGCGCCGAACCGCGTGGCTGACCCGTTGGGCCTTGCTCCGCGGGAACAGCTCGAACGTCATCTCGTTGCGTGTGCCCCGTTCGAGCACGGCCGTGCACGGATTGATAATGACCCGAAGCTCGTCATGGATGCGGATCTTCTTTTTGAACACGACCTGGCCCGGGTCCAGCAGGCGCAGGTCGATATAGCTTCCCGGCCGATGCAGATCGTAGCCTTTGGGCGGCACGCGAATCGTGAAGAACGGCCCGACCAGCCCGGTCGCGTCAATGGCCACCAACTGGCCCGTCACGGCATAGGTCTTGTCAGAGAGCATCTTGCCCATGGTCCACGAGCTCCTTGTCGGCGGGCAACACCCCCCTGCCACCCGCGCGAAGCGAATCGCCCGTCTCGACTACCACTCGGCCGCCAGCAGGTCGGCATACGTCTCCCGACGCCGGACGATGCGGTACTCGCCGCCGGATACGAGGACCTCCGGCGCGCGGCAGCGGGAGTTGTACTGGCTCGACATGGTAGCCCCGTAGGCCCCCGTCGTGAAAACCGCCAGCAGATCGCCTCGCACCACCGGCGGCAGGTAGCGCGCCAGACCCAGGAAATCCCCCGTCTCGCACACCGGACCCACCACGTCGACCAGCGCCGTCCCGTCCAGCCGCAGGCCCTCGTCCCGACTCGGCGGGACGCACCCGTCGGCCGGCTGAACCGGCCAGATGAAGTGAAACGCCTCGTACAGGCTCGGACGGATCAGGTCGTTCATCGCCGCATCGACGATGACGAACTGCTTGTCACCTGAAGCCTTGACGTACTGCGTCCGCGTCAGCAGGACCCCGGCGTTGGCGATGATACTCCGCCCCGGCTCCATCACGACCCGAAGCCCGCGATCGCGGAGCAACGGGACGATCCGGTCGGCATAGTCGGCCGCCAACGGGGCTTCGTCCGTCCGGTAGTCGGCCCCGTAGCCGCCGCCGATATCGATCTCGTCGATCGGGTGGCCCACGCCCCGCAACTCATCAATCAGCGCCAATGCCTTGCCGATCGCCTCCACGTACGGATCGACCGTGTTGACGGGCGATCCGATGTGCAGGTGCACACCCCTCAACCGCAGGTAGTCGTCCCGACCGAACGCGTCGAACACCCGGCGGGCCCGATCCAGATCGACCCCGAACTTCGTCTCGCGCTTGCCCGTGCTGGTGCGACGATGCGTCTTCGGATCGACGTCGGGGTTGATCCGCAACGCCGCCTGGACCTTCGTGCGGCGCTCCCGGGCGATGCGGGCGATGTTGGCCAACTCCGCCTCACTCTCGACGTTGAACAGCCCAATCCCGGCGTCGATGGCCTCGTTAATCTCGCGGTCCGTCTTGCCCACCCCGGCGAACGTGACCTTGGCCGGATCCGCTCCGGCCTGCAGCGCCCGGAACAGCTCACCGCCGCTCACCACGTCGAACCCACACCCGTGCTCAGCCAGCAGCCGGCAGATATGCACGTTCGCACAGCTCTTGACCGAGAAGCAGATGACGGGCTCGAGCTCGGCAAACGCCTCGGCCAACCGCTGGTAGTGGTCCAGGATCGTCGCCCGACTGTAGACGTACGCGGGCGTGCCCACCTGCTCGGCCAGATCGGCCGCGGCCAGGTCTTCACAGAACAACTCGCCGTCTCGATACGCAAAGTGATCCATCAGCAGCTTCCAAACACGGACGTTGCACCCGCCGACCTCTCCCCGCCCCGCAAGGAGCCACGAATCAAGTAGTTTAAACGACCAGCGGTGTCCGAACAACCGGCAGGGCGGGTGGGTGACGCCTGGTCGGGTTTGGACGGCCTGGCCTCATTGGCAACGACACGGCTGTCGATGTAGGCTATGAGGAGGCGGGGCGCGGAGCTCGGCCGGCCTGGGCCCGGGCGGGCTCCGGCGAAGCCATGCTGGTCGTCTTGGCGACGCGCCGGCGGCAACGAGCCAGAACCCATGACGGATGAGCCCCGGTCAACCGATCCTACCGAGCCCGACGTCCCGGCACCCGAGGCGCCGGCGGCGTCCGATTCGTCCGGACCCGAGGATCCCGCGGCGGCCACGGGTCCCTCCGCGCCCGCCGGGCCACCGGTCGAGGCCAGGCCGATCACGGTTCTACGTTACGCCCTACCCAGCGGGTGGCTGACGTATGGCGCCGCCTGGTTGAAACGCGTGAAGGGCCCTCCACAGCCCCCCGTCCTGTCCATCCCGACGGTGTTTGTGATGTTGTTGGTGGTGGGCGTCGTCTACCTCTGCGCGGGCGGGGCGGGGTACTTGGCCCTCCGGAAGAGCGGCGTTGAGGACGACGCGACCAGCATCCAGGTCACCTTGATCCTGACGCAATGGTTCGTCTTCCTGATCCTGCCGCTGGCGTGGGTCTCGGCGGCGCGGGCCAACCTCCGGCTGACCTACAGTTGGCGTCGCCCGCGGTGGGACCTGACGATCCTGACCGTGGCGATGACGCTGTGCCTGGTGGGGACGATCCAGTACGTCGGCGACCTGGCGGTGATGTATCTGGCTGAACCCTATGACCGACTCCTAAACGGCTATCTGCCCAGCACCACGGATCGGGTCACCGAAGCCGCCAAGCTGTTCGAGGCCGACACCTTCAGCGAGCTGATGCTGGCGATCCTGTTGGCGGCGGTCACGCCGGCCATTTGCGAGGAACACTTCTTCCGCGGCGCGATCCAGTCGTCGCTGGACAAGCGGATCCCGCCCGTCGCGGCGGTGCTGGTGGTCGCGACGATCTTCGGGGCCTTTCACCTCGAGCCGGTGGGGTTCTCCGCGTTGTTGTTGATCGGACTGATGGTGGGCGTGTTCACCACGCGGACGGGATGCATTCTGTACGCGTGCGTGGTTCACCTGGCCAACAACACGATGTCGGTCCTGGTGCACAACTGGGCGCTCAAGAACGTCGATGACCTGCAGACGCATGCGGGGAGCTTCGACTCGTTCCCGATCTACTTGGTCGGCGGGGCGGTGGGGATGTTGGCGTTTCTGGTCCGGACGCCGCGGCGCCGTCGCAGGCGGTGGCGGGATCAGGTGGTGCCGGATGACCCCGCGGTGTTTCGACCGGGCCGATGGCACCGGTGGTCGGCCCTGGCGGCCCGGCGGTGGCGGCTGGCGGTGGTGATTGCCGCGGCGTGTAGCGCGTGGGGGTTCGCGCTGGACATCCGTGACCTCCGCGAGATTGCGGCCGCCTCGAAGACCCAACCCGCCGACGACGTCGACGAGGGGGAGAACGGCCGCCGCAGACACCAACGCCAAGAAGACGGGCCGGACCGTATGCCGCCCCGCCAGCGCGAACAGCCCGAGGCCATCCATGTGGACGCGGGCGATCACGCCCGTCAACGTCGGACCGACACCCGGGCAGCCGTGCATCGTTTGCCCGGGGCGCCCGGACCCTTGACGATGGGCAGATCCCCCCGCCGGTCGACAACGCGCAGCCCCACCCGGACGTCATAGTCCCCCGGCTTGGCGCGGTACCCCACACGAACCAGAATCCGATGGGACACGACGCACGCCTGACCGACAGACCTGCTTACGAACGGCTCGATCCCGTAGGCGAGATCGTGCGTCAGGTCGCCCAGGACCCCGCCGGCACCGGCGATCTCGCCAGTGATCAACCATCGGCCCCGGGCCTCGCCGGGCACCCGCCAATAGGTAGACAGCTCGACCGTATCGCCCGGCCTGATCGGCTCTGAACCCGGCGGGTCGACCCCGAGCAGGGTGACGCCCCCCTCGAAGGTCGCGTCCAGTCGCAAGCCAGGCCGCGCGTCCTCGGGATCGCCGTACGCCCGCGCCAGCGGCGGCACCTTGGCCGGTTGGCACACCTGCAAGATCACCGTCCCCCCGCCGCTCACCGGCAGCAGGCTCCGCGGCGCGTCGAACCGCTGGACCTCCCGCGCCAACGGGGCCTCGGCCGGGCCGAACAGCTCGTCCTCGTGCCCGGCCGTCCGTGACGTGTTCAAAACGATCCACCGCACACCGCGGTCGACAAACGCCTGCACCTGTTCGCGGTGCAGTTGGGGCTCGAGCGGCCAGACGTAACATCCGATGCGGTGGCGGTGTGCCGACAGCAGCGGGGCCAACCATTGGCGATGGACCAGTCGGTCCCCGGCGGGCACGTTGTCGCGGATCCAGTACTCCGCGCGGAACGTCGGGCTGGGCAACGCCAGCTCGTAGACCAGGATGATCGATCGACCGGCCGGGGCCACGAGCAGCACCCCTACCACCCACGCCGCCGGCCTGATCCTGCGGGCCATCGCGCAGACCATGCCAGCCGCACCCAACGCCAGCGCCGGGACCATCGGCAGCGGATAATACGCCGTCACCAGATTCTGCGTCATCATGGCCGCGCAGTACGCCAACACGAACATCACCAGGATGACCTCCACGGTCCGGCGCCGGATCGCGCGGACCGCCAGCCACGCCAACCCCGCCCCATAGATCGCATACAGCATCCAGCCGAGCGCCGTCGGCAGGGCGAGCGTCAGGTAGGAGCGTGCGGGGGTTCGGTGGATGCCGTCCCGACCGACGTCCATCAGTTGTTTCTGGCCGCTCAACTGGTGCCAAGCCTCTCGCGCGTCGATGAGCAGGTACGGGTTGAGCGCGAAGAACACCACGAGCAGGCAAACGACGCCGAGCGCAAGGCGACTGATCAACCGCCGTTGCCACCGGCCTTGCCACGCGCCGAACGCATGATGGATCAACGTCGCGACCGCGGGGACGACGAGCGCGACGGCGTTGTACTTGACCGCGCAGGCCAACCCAATCGCCGCACCCGCCAACGCGGCCCGCCCGGCGGAATCGCGATCCCACCAACGGATCAACGTAGCCAACGCCGCCAGCGTGGCCAGGACCAGGAGCGGCTCGGCCTTTTGATAGTGACAGAAGATCACCTCGACGGGGGTGACGGCCAGCATCGCCGCCGCCCACAGGCCCTGCCGGCGAGACCCGAGCAGACGACCCACGCGGTAGATCATCACTACGCTGATCAGACCCACCGTCACCATGATCAGCCGCGCCACCAAGAAAAACACGCTGGGATCGTCAAGGAACCATCGCTTGAACTCGCCCGCGTCGGCGACCACGCCCAGGACCCGACAGGCGACAAACATCGCACCGTAGCAGCCGGCCATGAGGTAAAACGGCCCGGCCGGCCAGGTGAACATATGCGGGTTCAGATCGCCCGTGCCCATCCGCAGGGCGACAGCGATCAGGCCCAGGGGGTCGGGCCCGGCGGGAAGGGGCAGTTGGTACGCCAGGCCCATGGTCCGCAAGGCGGCGGCGACCACGAGGATCAGCGTCAGCCAACGCAGCGCCGCCATCTGAGGCACGTCGTCTGGTGCCAAGGGGACCTGATCAGCGACGTCGCCAGCGGTATCGGATTCTGTGTCTGACATCTCAACCACCGTCGTCGGCGTCAGGCGCGCTCGATGCGCTCGTCTTTGGCCGGGCGTATAGGGCCAGCCACACGAACGGCGCGCCCACCAGCGCAGGCGCCCATAGCGACACGGCCGTGAAGATCAACGAGCTGAGCAGGGCGTCACCGGAGGCCACGCCGATCCGCCCCAGCATGTGGATCGCCACGGCCTCGCGAGTACCTAGTCCGTTGGCGGTCAGCGGAATAGCCTTGGCCAGGTCCATCAACGGAGCCGCCACCCACACGAACGTCATCGGCACACCCAGCCCCAGTGCTTTGCACACCAAGTAGAATTCCCCGTACGCCAACCCGCACGCGACCAGCGACAATCCAATCGCCGCCAGCTTCAGGCCCAGCGGCAGACGCGACGCCTCCAGGGCACGCTCGTGTGCGAGCGTCTTGCCGAGCGTCCTTCTCAACACCCAGCCAACGAACCGCCAGGGGATCAACTGGGGCACGAAGATGAGCGCGACCAGCCCCGCGGCGATCACGCCCGCCAACGCCGCGGCCGACCACAATCCCTCGGACGCCGCCGCGGTCAGACCTACCAACATTGCCGCCGTCATCCCGAAGGCCTTGTCGATGATGACCACGCTCAATGCCACCTCCTTCGACAGGCGGTGCCGGTAGGCATAGTAGGACTTGGCCACGTCGCCCAGGTTGCTCGGCAGCAGCACGTTCAACGACGTGCCGATGAAGGTGATCGACGTCGCCCGCCAGATCCCCAGCCGGCGACCCGACTTGCCCAGCAGCAGGTCCAGCCGCGCGCCGCGAACCGTCAGCGCGGCTGGCATCAGCATGACCGCCAACCCCAGGTATCCCAGGTGGATGCGGCCCAGCTTGGCCAACAGATCGACCTTCTGGACCGACCACCACAGCACCATCAGGATGGCGATCGAGACCCCCAGACTGACGAGCTTGGCCACCCATCCGCCTGCCCCCGAGGGGACGTCGCCCGGCGAGGAAACGGCGTTGTCATCATTGTCGGAGGGCGAGGTGACGATGGGGTGATCTCCCGATACTGCGGGGTCGTCGGTCCACGCACGGCGCCCAATGCTGCAACGATCGGCGGAACCGAAACACCTGATTAACCGCTACCGGTCGATGGATCAAGGCGTGAATGCCCC
>CAYOGX010000039.1:0-12202 GCA_964403235.1 uncultured Planctomycetales bacterium
CGAGACGTTCGTGAACACCCCGGTCCGCACCTCGAAATCACCGGCCCCCATGTCGGCGGGAAAGCCATCGAGCGCTTCCCCCGCGTCGGAACATGCTGCGACCGCGCTGACACCACTCGTCGCGCGCAAGTACCAGGTCAGTGGATGGGTACCCCCGGACCAGTAGGCGCTCGAGAGCTCGCCCTCCAGTAGCCACTTGCCGGACCAGTCGTACTTGTCACCGGGCCACATCGCCCCCTTGAGGTACTTCCCGTTGGGGTCCCCCGGCTTGTTGGGGAAGTTGGGGTCGACTTCAAACTGGACGAGAATCCAAAATCCCTCTCGCTCCATGGCCTCCATATCGATACCGTACCAGCTCGGATCGTCGTAGGCAGGGATACGGTTGCCCGACTCGGGTGGCTCGAGCCAGGTGGTGTCGTTCGGGTCGCTGTAGTTGGGATCCAGCGAGTCGGGGTCGATGTTCGCATCCGTGCCCCCCGCGGGCCGAACGCCGTTGGGGTCGACCCAGACGCGCCTGAAATTTCTCCAGTCCGGGCCCTCGATGGCGTGCAGGGCGGCGTGGTGCGTCCCCCATTCGTGGCATCGCCACCACCATCCATGTCCGTACGTGGACTTGTACCACTCCTCGGTCATGATATCGGGCTCATTAGGAAACTTGATCCACGGAGGGACCTTGTCGTTGAAGTCAAGCCCGAAGTCGAACGCGTTCCAGGTGGCGGGATTCGCGTGGATGTACAGAACGATAACGCCTCTGTCCCAGCCCGGATCGTTCGGGTCCGGCTGGCACCCGGGGTAGAGGACCCTGGCGAGAGCGTAGTGAGATCCCGAATCGTCCCAATAGGACGTACTCGTGTTGGGATCGGGGTCGTTGTCGTCGATGTAGGCCCCCACCCACGTCCAGAGCGGATAGAGAGAACTCGGCTGGGTGTAGATCCGCATCAAATTGCCCCCGCTCTGCGTGGTCACGCAGTCGATGAGGGAGTAGCCGCTGAACACTGGGTAAAAGGCCCAGTGCGGGTTGTCGATGTCCCACTCGTTCGGGTCAAAGCCCGGGTCGCCCCAGTAGGGCCCGCCTGCGTAGTAGTCGAATTCATCGTTCGGGTCTTCCCAGTAGTGCCCGTCGCTGAAGTCATCGTACCAGTCTGCCAGGATATGCGTGGGCGCCGTGGCGCAGACGACGACCGCCAGGCATAACGCAAGCACGTAAGTCCTGTCCATTACGCTCATCCTCCTGATCGCACCGCCGTTGCAGTTGCTCGACTTGCTGGAATCCAAAGACCGTTCGACAGATTGGGAGGGAAGCAAGGAACACGGCAGAGGCGGCCCTTGCCCGCCGGGACCTTTCCCCCCACCCCTTGATATAATCAAGCATATCGCTCGCCAGAACGAATAGCAAGTCCAAACGCTTGTGGGTCGTGTCACGCGCCGTGTGTAATCGAAATTTCGGGCACAGAAAAGGGCGTATCCCCCCATGGGTATCGGGCTTTCCCAGAAAGGAGCCTCGGTCTACGGGGCGGCCCATCGTCGCTCGGGCTGCAAGGCGTTCAAACGTTGGGCGCACCGATGGGGCGGGGCGTATGCGAAGCTCGTTGCTGGCTTGGTGGCAGAACGCACCGTGAGGTCGAGGCGAGAACCCCTTGGACACGGCGGACGATGACCGTACAATGTCAGGTCACTTGCCCGGCCGGTCTGATCGTCGGAGGCGGCTGGCTGGGGTGTCGTGCGTGGGCTGGGGCCCGAGGGTGATTGCACCAACGCCACCGATCTCTCGGCGGCGAGACCTGAGCAAAGGAGACGATTCGATGAGCCGCAGGAAAACCACACGTCGTGACTTTCTCAAGGGTACCGCCGCGACCGGTGCCGGCTTCTGGATACTCGGCAGCGCCGGGTGTACCGAACCCCGGGGGTTTGCCGCCCCGGGGCAGATCCGCAAGGGCACGTACAAGAAGAACGAGAAGCTCAACATCGCCGGCGTCGGCGTCGGCGGCAAGGGCTCCAGCGACATTATGAAGTGCAGCAGCGAGAACGTGGTGGCCCTGTGCGACATCGATTGGCACCGCGGGGCCGGGGCGATCAAGCGGTTCGGCAAGGCCAAAAAATACCACGACTACCGCGTCATGTTCGACGAGATGGACAAGCAGATCGACGCGATAACGTGCAGCACGCCCGACCACACGCATGCGTCGGTCTCCGTGCAGGCGATGCGGATGGGCAAGCACGTCTACTGCCAGAAGCCGCTGACCCACGACGTCTACGAGGCCCGGCTGATGGCCGAGACCGCCAAGCAGTGCAACGTCGCCACGCAGATGGGCAACCAGGGCACGGCCCACGGCGGCTTTCGCACCGCGGTTGAGGTGATTCGGTCCGGCGCGATCGGCAACGTGACCGAGGCCCACGTCTGGACCAACCGTCCGGTCTGGCCCCAGGGCCTGCCCACGCCCAAGGGCAGCGATCCGATCCCCGACCACATCAAGTGGAACCTGTTCGTGGGGACGGCCCCCATGCGGCCCTACAAGAAGGAGGTGTATCACCCGTGGAACTGGCGCGGCTGGTGGGACTTCGGCACCGGCGCGCTGGGCGACATGGGCTGCCATACCGCCAACATGGCCTTTATGGCGCTGGAGCTCGGCTCGCCCACGAGTGCGTCGGCCGAGTGCTCCGGGTTCGCCAAGGACAGCTTCCCCACGTGGAGTGTCATTACGCTGGAGTTCCCGGCCCGCGGCAAGCTCCCGCCGCTCAAGTGGGTCTGGTACGACGGCGGCAAGGACAAGCCCGAACGGGTACACAGCAAGCTCAAGAGCCTGATCCACGGCGAGAAGTATGCCGGCAGCGGCTCGGTCCTCATCGGCGACAAGGGCACGCTGTACTCGCCGAGCGATTACGGGGCCAGCTGGGTCCTGCTGCCCAAGAACAAGTTCGAAGGCTTCAAGCCGCCGGACCAGACGATCGAACGCTGGCCGGGCGGCGACAGGGACATCGACGGCACGCAGCGAAAAGAGTGGATCCGGGCCTGCAAGGACCCGAGCAAACCCGCGCTGTCCAACTTCGCCTACGCCGGCGCGCTGACCGAGACGCTCGTGCTGGGCAACATCGCCATGTACGTCGGCAAAAAGATCGAGTTCGATGGCAAGAAGTGCGCGATCACCAACTGCCCCGAGGGCCAGGCGCTGATCCGTCGCCAGTACCGCAAGGGTTGGGAGCAGCTCTAGCCGGCGGGACAATCAGGTGTGAAGATGGGGCAGGGGCCGAATCGCCCCTGCCCCTTGTCTTTCCGCAGAAAAGGGTTCCCGTTGGACCCGGGTCCGCGATGCGCCCTGACGGTTTCGGCTCGAATCACCGGTGGTGATGCGGAAACCGTGTGGCGTCCCGACGCCGCGCGTGGGGTCTTGGTCTGTCCCCGCGGTTCGGTGGGTGTCAGGCGGATCCTAGAAGGTGGGCAGCGACGGCGCGGGGAAGATGCCGCCGTGACCGGTGGCCTTGCAGAAGTACATCGACTGATCGGCTGCGGCGATCAGCTCTTGCGGCGCGCTGCACTCGAACGGGGTGACGGTGGCGATCCCGATGCTGAGGGTCATGCCGGCGGCGTCGGGCACCTCGGCGGCAACGACCTGCCCGAACCGCTCGGCGATCCGCTCGGCACAGAGGTACGCGTCGGCGAAGGTGCTCTTGGGCAGGAGTACGATGAACTCATCGCCGCCGAAACGGCCGGCCACGTCGGAGACGCGTACCGACTCGGCGATGGATTGGCCCGCCAGTTGCAGCAGCCGATCGCCGACCAGGTGCCCGAGCTCGTCGTTGGCCCGCTTGAACCGGTCCAGATCGATCATCATGCAGGCCAAGTTTTCCTGGTAACGCCACGCGCTCGCGACGAGGTGATCGATGGCCTCGTTGACGTATCGGCGGTTGTACAGCCCGGTGAGCGGGTCGCGGAGGGCGGCCTCCCGAAGCTGCTCGTACCGGGCCTCCAGCTCGGCGTTCTTCTCCCGAAGCTCCTCGCAGCGTTGCCGCAACTCCTCCTGAAGTCGCGCCACGTTCGCGCGCAGCGAGGACATGATCAGGTTCTTCTCCACCACCACGGGAAGCACGTCGAGGTAGTCTTCGGTTTTGACGATGTAGTCGGCTGCCCCGGAGTGAATGGCTGATGCGGCTGCGTCCCCCGATCGAAGCCCTGTGACCATCACCACCGGGGCTGTCACGCGGGGCACGAGTCGCCTGACCAGCTCCAGGCCTATGCAGTCCGGCAGGTGGTATCCCAATAGGATCAGGTCAAACCGGGTCAGATCGATCGTGTCGGCCTGGGCCCCGGTCGACACGTTCGCCACGAAGCCGTTGGGGAAGCGCTTGCGCAAGCGCTCACGCATCTGGGCAACTTGGTTGTCCTTGCTTTCGACGATCAGGATGCATGGCCAAGGGGTCATTCCTCCCACTCCAGTGAGCCCCAATGTCCTCTAATATGTACGATTTGGCCGGGCGTCAGGCCAATCGAATCTCTGTTTTGCAAGTCCGAATCCAATCCTCTCGGTGTCAGCCGCCCCGTTTCACTGTCGATACGAAGGACGTAATCCCGTGGCATGTGGGGTCTTCCGGAGCGCCATCGCCTGGGTTCGGGGGGAGCGACCTGGCGTTGCCGCTATTTTCGGCCTGTGTGCTCTGCGATTTTTCGATCGGCCAGGTCGTCGTAGGCTAGCCGGTCGAGCGGGAGGTCTACTGGCCGGCCCAGTTCCGAGGAGAGGACCATCGCGTTGGCCAGCTCGAGCGAATGGACGCCCTCGGGGCCGGGCGCGATCAAGGGCTCGCCGTTGCGGATCGCGCGGAAGAAGTTCTCGGCGATCCCCAGGTGCCCGCCGACCTCGGGGGTGTCGGGCTCGAGCGCGACCGGCTCGCCGGCCTCGAGCTTGTCCGGGCGGTCACCGTCGCCCTGGTTGAACTCGCGAATGGCATGGTTGGTCTGTCGGAGCGTCAACTCGCCGTCGGCCAGGACCAGCAGCCCGCGGTCGCCGTAGATCTCGATCCGCGAGACGCCCGGCAACTCACAGGTGGCCGTCGCGAAGAACCCCACCGCGCCGCTGGCGAACTCGATCAGGGCCTCGGCGTCGTCCTCCACCTCGATCGTGTGGACGTCGGTGGTCCGACATCGTGCCGTCACGCGCCTGGCCGGTCCCATGTGCCAGTATACCTGGTCGAGCGCATGGGGGGCCTGGTTCATCAACACACCGCCGCCCTCGCCGGCCCACGTGCCCCGCCACGCACCCGAGTCGTAGTAGGACTGGGCCCGATAGGAGCTTGTCGCGACGTGATGCATGCGGGTGATGCGCCCGAGCACGCCCTCTTGGATCGCTCGACGCAGCCGACGCTTGGTGGCGTCCAGGCGGTGCTGGAACATCACCGAGAAGACGGTGCCGGCCTTGTCGGCTGCGGCATTGATGCGGTCGACCTTGCTGACGCGTTCGGCCAGGGGCTTTTCGCACAACACGTGCAGGCCGGCCTGGAATGCCGCGACGGCGGCGTCGGGGTGCGCGGGATGGGGGGTGGCGATCAGGACGGCCTCGGCCAGCCCGGCGGCAATCAGCTTCTCATGGTCGTCGAAAACGGGTACGTCACGATTGTCCTGCGCCTTGATTTCGTCGGCCACGCCTCGGGCCGCCTCGACGTCGACGTCGGCCAACCCCACCAGCGTCGCGAGGGAACTGCCACGGATGTTGCGGACATGTACTCGACCCATCCCTCCCAAGCCAATGACACCCAGTCTGACAGGTTCCACGCGCTTGACCCCTTTTCAGATCGGTTGATCGAACTCGACGCCGGGTGCGGCGCTCGCCAGGCCCACCCCGGGAGCGCGGCATTCTAGTCGGCGTATAGAAGCGGGGCAATCTTGCCGATACTCTTACGTCGCCCACACCCGGGCCGGGGTCGTTGGCGGAAACGACCAACTGGGGTACGACGCGCACGATCGAGACGACCAACAGATCATGACCGACATCGCGATCCGGCATCATCAGATACCCCTGGCGTCAATGCCGCAGGGGATAAGCCCGCTACGGATCGCCCAGTTGTCGGATTTTCATTTCAGGCATTGGACGCGCCTGCTCGATCGGCTCCAGCGTCGACTGGCCCGGATGACGTTCGATCTGTTGGCGCTGACGGGCGACTTCTCGCAACACCCCCGCGATGGGCGACACGCCGCCAGGCTGCTTTGTCGCTTCCTCGAGCCGATCCGCCCTCCATTGGGATGCTACGCGGTGGCGGGCAATCACGACGCCGCCATCTTGGCCGACACTCTCGCCGACGGGCCCGTGAGCTTCCTGCGGAACGAATCGGTCGAGGTCCGTCGCAACGGCCACGCCGTCAACATCGCCGGCCTCGACGATGGTGTGCGATCCGTGGCCGACCTGCCCAAGACGTTGGCAGGCTGTCGCAATGGTCGTTTGACGATCCTTCTGTGTCACCTTCCGTCGACGCACCGTCATCTACCGGACGGCGTGGTCGACCTGGTGCTGAGCGGCCACACCCATGCCGGCCAGTGGCGACTGCCCTGGCTGGGCTGCCTGAAGGTCAACGACCGGATCAGTCGCGAGCAGATCCACGGACTTCACCGGATCGGTCCGCGGTGGTTGCACGTGACGGCGGGCGTGGGGGCGTCCGGCCCGTTCCATTTCCGGATCAACTGTCCGTCGGAGATCGCGCTGCTCACGTTGACGCGCCCGACCGCGCACAACGTCGCAGTCCCCTGATTCACCGGGCGTTTGTGCTCGCCGTGGGACCTCTGCGAACCGGGCCGGAACCGTGCGGACGCGGCGGCCCGTGCCCGAGCAGCGTCCAACGGGGCGGTCTCACGATCCATTGCCTGACTTGGTCGTCGATTCTCGTGTTGTGCTGCACGAGGTCGAGCAGGACGGGGCGGTCGGCCCGGCGGTCTCGAGATTCAGGGCCCGACCGAAACCGGGCGCCGAATTCACCAGCGTCCGTTCACCGACCCGTGGCAACACGGCGGGACGGCAGTGTCCGGGCGCGGCGTCCTCGAACCGTCCGCCGTCGGTCAGGCGATCGAAATGATACAACGCCACCGTGTTCGGTTCGCGGCCGCTATAGGGTTCGACGGGCATCCCGTCGAACGTCAGAGCCGCGGCCGTCAGACGCACCTCGTCGATCATTCCGTCGAAGATGGCCGTGTCCCGACCGCCGTAGCGACCGATGAATAGGTCCTGCTCGCGGTTGACCCGCAACGGGTGCGCCGGGATGCTCCGCTTCGCATTCAGCTTGCCGTCGAGGTAGATCCGCATCTCCTGCCGTTTGGCGTCGTAGACGGTGGCGACGTGGTTCCAGGCGTTTCGCTTCAGCGGCGTGGTGGTAGTCAGCGTCACGTCGCCGGCGGGCGGGGCCTGGTTGACGCGGAACTGCACGATGCCCCCTGGTCGGACGATCCACTCCCACCCTCGCAGCGTGTTGTGCTCGAGGTGGTCGTACTTGCTGAGGATTCGCGGCGTCATCTCGTGGCCGGCCGGAAAATGCCGCGGGTAGACCTGCGCTTCGACCGTCATCTGACCGCCCGGGAAGTTGAGGGCGTCGTCGTGGGCGATGACGGCTCGGCCCGTCGCGCCGCTCGGCGTGTCAATCATGAACCCGCTCAACTCGGCGGCGCGGTCGAACCATCGCCGCTGGCGCGGGCCGAAATGCCCGCTGTTGAAGAACAGCTTCACACCGTGGACGGTGCACAGTGGCCCGTAGACCTCGCGGAGGGCCCGCTCGGCGTCGGGGATGCCGATCGCGTCGTCCTCGCTCGACAGGTATCCGATCTTGGCGTGCGGCACGTACAGCTTGCCGTGTAGGCCCTTGCCCGAATACACGCCGATGACGAGCCCGTGCACGAGTCGCTCGCGGACCAGCGATTCCCAGTCGAGGTAGACGTTGCCGTAGGGCGGCCCGAGATACCGGCCGCGGGGGATCCCGGTGTAGATCACCTTGCCGGGCAGCGCCGCTTGCAGCTCCCGGTAGAACCGGACCAGGTATTCTCCGCGCAGCCGCCGCCACGCCTCGACGAGCTCGCCCTTGGCGTCGTAGTCCCCTCGCGTACAGTCGAATCGCCGATCGGTCCGGATGTCCACCCCGTGTCGTTGCTTGAACGCCTCGACGACGGGCGGGCTGAACCCGAACTGGTCGGCGTGCAGGGCCGGCAGCGAATGCGTCCGCGTGCAGACGTACACGCCATCCGTCCCGAATTCCCTGACGAAGCCCACAATCC
Source organism: uncultured Planctomycetales bacterium (assembly GCA_964403235.1). Taxonomy (GTDB): domain Bacteria; phylum Planctomycetota; class Phycisphaerae; order UBA1845; family JAFGLZ01; genus JAFGLZ01. The sequence goes on from CAYOGX010000039.1 coordinate 8,240, forward strand.
GCTCGATCATCACCCGCCGCGCCTGCGGATAGGCAAGCTCGAGCACCCCGTGCTGGTACCTGCCCTGCCGATCGAGGGTCTGGAGCTGCGGGTTCTCGATGGTGAGCCGGTCCTGCCAGGGAAACGGCGTGGTGCCGGCGTACAACACGCTGGGCGGCGCCCCGTGGTCGAAGATGGTCAGATAGATTAGGAAAGTCTGGCCGTTGGCGCGGGCCGCCTGGCGGGCGGTCGTCAGCGGATCGAACACGTCCAGCACCTGCTGGACCTTCCGGTAGTACGCGTCGGCGAACCCGCCGGCCTTGCGGCGACGTTCGTAGTAGCGGCGGAGCGAATAGGCCGACCCGCGCCATAGAATCGTCTTGACCGAATCGGCTCGCCGCCAGGCCTCGAGCGATCGCCGGATCTTGCCGGGCGTGTCGAGCCGCGCGTCGCCCCTGGCGATCATGATCTGGTCGCCCCAACTGACGTTGACGAGGTTCTCCGGGGCGCGCGGCCGATCGGCCGTCGCCACGGCGCGGTAGATGCGATCCTTCTGCTCGTACAGGACCACCCACCGTCCGCCACAGCGGAACGGGTTCGACAGCGTCTCGACGGACGCACCGTCGAACCGGGGCTCGGGCCCCGCCCGCCACGTGACCAGATCGTCCGTGGTCCAGTACCGCCGCTTGCGGGCCTGGGCGATCGCCCAATAGCCGCTTCCGCCCGGCGTCATTGCCATCGAGTAGCATTCCTCACCCGGGGGAAGCACGGGCCCGTCACAATGCCGGCGCCAATGGATCAGGTCGTCCGAGACGGCCAGGCCCAGCCCCTGTTGGTGGTAGAAGCCCTTCATCCCGCGGTACAGCATGAAGAACCGTCCCCCGCGCTGGACGACGGGGGCGGGATGCGTGCTCAACTGCGCATCCCACCGGCCCGGCCGACGGGCCAGGACGGGGTTGGACGCGTGTTTGTGCCAATGCCTCAGATCATCGGACACTGCCAGTCCGATCTGCTTGCCGGCGGGGTCTCGGCCCGAATAGAACAGCCAGTAGCGATCGGCGTGACGGACCACCGTGGGGAGCTTGGCGACGATCCGGTCCCACTGCCCGCTCTCGCCCACGTCGAGCACGGGGTTGCCCTCGTATTTCCGCCAGTGCACGCTGTCGGTCGAGACCGCCAGCCCGATCCGTTCGTGCCCGCCCTGATTGAAGGGCCGGTCCTGCGCTTCGTAGAAGCAGTAGTAGGTGCCGTCTTGAAGGAACACGAACGGGTTGTCGACGGCGTGGTGGTCCCAACTGCCGGTCGGTCCGCGGTCGATCACGGGTTGACGCACCGGCCGCTCTCGCCAGACGCCATCGCCCGCCGGCGGGTCGGCACCGCCCGCGAACATCGACACCACCATGGCAATCGTCATCGCGTCCACGCGGCAGATCTTTGCCGCACGACCGCGCGAATGCAAGGAACCCCCGGTAGTGGGTGTCACAGCGGGATCGTAATCGGTGGGGGCTCTAGGATAGGCTCAGCCAGGCGTCGTTGCCGGTCTCCAGTCCGCCGCGCCGGGGGCGCTTGCGCTTGCGCTGCTTGGACTTCTCGTCCTCAGACTTCTCCCCCTCACCGTCGGCGGGGCCGGCGACCGCGCTCTTCAGCGACAGCGACATCCGCTGGCTCTCGGGGTCCACCGACAGGACGCGGACCTGGATCTCCTGATCGGGCTGGACCACCTCGGAGACCCGGTTGATGCGGCGATCGGCCATCTCGGAGATGTGCACCAGTCCCTCGATGCCGGCCTCGATCTCGACGAACGCGCCGAAGTCCGCCAACCGCGTGACGCGGCCCGTGACGATCGACTCGGGGGGATAGCGGCTGGCCACCCCGTCCCACGGGTTCTCCTGCACCTGCCGGATCCCCAGCGACATGCGGTGCTTGTCCGCGTCGATCTGCAAGACCGCCACCTCGACCATGCTGCCTTCCTGGACGATCTCGGACGGATGCCGGACCCGCCTGCCCCAGCTCATCTCGCCGATGGGCACCAGGCCCTCCAGGCCCGGCTCGACCTCGACGAACGCGCCGAAGTCCATCAACCGCGTGACGCGCCCCGTCAATTTCTGGCCCGCGCGGTATCGTTGCTCGACCCCGTCCCAGGGATTGGCCATGATCTGTTTGAGGCCCAGCGAGATCCGCTCCTTCTCCGGTTCGATCTTCAGGACCTTGACCTCGATGGTCTGGCCGACCTGGACGATCTCGCCGGCGTCCTTGACGCGGCCCCAGCTCATGTCGCTGATGTGCAACAGTCCGTCGAGCCCGCCGAGGTCGACGAACGCACCGTACTCGGTGACGTTGCGGACGACCCCCTGTCGGACCTGGCCCTCGGCGATCTCGCCCAGGAGTTGCTCGCGGGCGGCGGCCTGCTCGCGCTCCAACAGCTTCCGTCGGCTGATCACGACGTTGTTGTCGCCGCGATCGACCTGGGTCACCTCGGCGCGGATCGTCTGCTGCAAAAAGATCGAGATGTCGTGTACGTGATAGACGTCGACCTGACTGGCGGGCATAAACGCGCGGACGCCCTTGATCTCCACCTCCAGTCCGCCCTTATTCATGCCGGTCACGAGTCCCTCGACGGTTGCGCCCGGCTGCAAGCTCGCCCAGGCGGCCTCAACCTCCGCCTTGCGCTTCGACAGGATGAACAACCCCTCGCGCTCGTCGAAACGCTCGATGACGACGTCGATGATCGTCCCCTCGGCGGGAACCCCCTCCGGCTTGAACTCGTTGACCGGCAGCATCCCCGGTGACTTGCCGCCCAGATCGATCAAGACCACGTCGCCGGATGCCTGCTGCACCCGGCCCTGGCGGACGCCAGCCGCGCTCGCGCGGTTCCGGCCGGCCTCGGTGGGGTCGGCCAGATCCTCCAACTCCTCGATGCTCCGGTCGCCCAGGGCCTCGGCGACCTCACGCTCCAGGTCCTCGTCGAACGGCTCGGCGCCACTCATCACGTCACCCTTGCTACAGAGCCCCCGGCTGCGACTTGGGGTACCCTCCCCGCCATCCCCGGCAGGCGTCCCACCGGGTATCCTAACTATCATACAGTCACTCGGCCGCGCATGCGAGGGCAAAGTCACGCCAAGATCCCCGCCGCGACCCTATGCGCCTTGCACGCGCTTCCCCTTCGGTTGAAGATGCCCGGCAGCAGCAGCACAGATCACCGTGTTCGGGAGGAGTCCCTATGAGGTCCATCAGCTCGCTTGGTGTTTGCTGTCTGATCTGCGCCTCTGCCGCGGCCGACACGCTGACGTTGCCGCTGGATCAGCGGCCGGAGTGGTTGGGCCGCGACGGTATCGTGATGGCCGGCAGTTGGGAACCGTTGCTGTTCCGTGTCCGCCGGGACGGCAGTCCCGGTTACACGCCGACGGCCGAGCAGCGCGCAGCCTACCAGCGCGAGCACAGCCCCGAGATGGTCGCGAAGCTCAAGTCGTTGGGCGTGAACTTCGTCATGATGCACTGCTACAAGGCGTTCGGCCTGGACGCGGAGCGCGAGAGCATGGCTGACGCCGTCCGATTCGCCAAGCTATGCCACGAAGCCGGGCTTCGCGTGGGCGTCTACAACTTCAGCGGTACGTTGGGATGGGAGCTGTTGTTCAAGGAGCTCCCGCAGGCCAAGGACTGGGTCGTCCTCGACCGCAACGGCAAGCCCGTCACCTACGGCCGGGCGACCTACCGATACTACTGGAACCGAAACCACCCGGACGCCCAGGCCTTCTACCGCAAGCTCATCCGGTTCGCCGTCCAGGAGATTCGGACGGACCTGGTGCACTTCGACAATTACGTCGTCGGCCCCGGCACCGAGCCCTATTCCGTCAAGCGCTTCCGCGACTACGTCCGAACGACGTTCAGCCCCGAACAGCGCGAGCAGATGGGCATCAAGGACGTCGAAGCGATCAAGCCGGTCATGACGGGTCCGCAGGACAACGTCCTTCACCGCGCCTGGTT